>JAFQID010000002.1 GCA_017397685.1 Bacilli bacterium
TGATCTTAATATTTATAATGATATTCTTACTAAGGAAGAGGATGATAGACTTATAAGAGAGTCTGAGAAGTTATTTGCACGTGATGAGGGAATTGAAGAAGGTATAGAACAAAGTAAAGTAGAAATAGCAAGGAATATGTTAAATATGAAATTGGATTTAGAAGTGATATCTAAAGCAACTGGTTTATCTATAGAGGAAATTAAGGAATTAGAGAAATTAATGTAAGTTGATATTTACATTTTTTTATTTGTTTTTAAAGTGTTCCTTAATATTTTTAGCGAATATATATATTAGGAGGGAATATGTTTGATTTAGAAAATGTTGATTTAAATGACTTAATGTATTTTAGTGAAAAGAAAGAAGAGTTTTTGAGTTGTATGAATGATAAGGTGTTTAAATATTTAGTTAAGACTAAGTGTGGTATGAAGTTAATTACTGAGATATTTAAGATGATAAGTGGTATTGAAATAGTAAATGATGAGCTTAAGGATAATGAAGTAAAGGTGAATAATAAGAAAGTTAAGAAAAAGAGAGTAGATTTTTTGATTAATGATGAAGATGTTGTTTTAAATATTGAAGTTAATAATGGAAATGATAATAATTTTTATAGGAATTATGTTTATATTAATAGTTTATTAATTAATGATGTACTTGATGGAGAGGAGTATAAGAAGGATAAGAAATACTTTTCACTTAATTTTTCTAAGAAAAGCGTGCTTAGTAGTAAGATGGAAGAGTATGGATTATGTTCTATAAGTAAAGGGATAGTTGTGTTCCATTTTTAAGAATAATAGAAATAGATATGGAAATAGTTAGGAAAATATGTTATGATAATAATATCGGATGTATAGAAAGGCTATACAGATATATTGGAATGCTTTGTGCGGATGAAGAACTATTAAATAAGTTAAGTGAAGGAGATGAGTTATTAATGGAAGTAAAAGAAGAGGTAGAACTATTTAATAATAAGGGGAGATTTTTGATAAGTCCAGAGGAAGAAGAAAGAATATGGGAAAATACTATTATTCATGATGCGGAGAAAAGAGGCATATTAAAAACAGCTAAAAAGATGATTTTAAATGGTTTTGATAATGCTATGATAAGTAAGATAACTGGTCTAAGGATTGATGAGATTGATAAGTTATGTAAATAAAGAAAATTAATATATTTATTTTAAAACCAAGCAAAAAATATTTTGTTATTTTTATATTTTGGTATATAATAAATTGTATGGAAAGAAAAGAAGTAAATATTAATGAAGTTAGTCCGATGATGAGAGAATATCTTAAGACTAAAAGTGAATATGAGGATGTAATTTTATTTTATCGTCTAGGTGATTTTTACGAGATGTTTTTTGATGATGCCTTGACGGTTAGTCATGAGCTTGAACTTACTTTAACTGGCAAAAATGCGGGTCTTAGTGAAAGAGTACCGATGTGCGGAGTTCCTCATCATTCTGCGAATATTTATATTGGAAAGCTACTTGAACGTGGTTTTAAAGTAGCTATTTGTGAGCAAGTTGAAGACCCTAAAAATGCTAAAGGAATTGTTAAAAGGGAAGTTGTTCAAGTAGTTTCTCCTGGGACAATTACTAATACAGATTTAACTAATGAAAAAGATAATAATTATATCGCTAGTTTAATTGATTATAAATATGTTTATGTTCTTAGTTATGCTGATATTCTTACTGGTAAGATTTATACAACTTATATTTCTAGAAATGATGATAAACTTATTAGTTATTTAATTAACTTAAATATTAAAGAGTTAATTGTTATGAATGATTTTGACAAAGAATTAAAATATTCTCTTAAAAATAATTATAATATTTTTATAAGTACTTTTGATAATTTAGATAGTTATAATAATAAAGATATTTTCTTTAACATTAGTGATGATAAACTTATTAGATGTACAACATTACTTCTTAATTATCTTGAGTATTCACAAAGACATGTTCTAGAACATTTACAAAGGGTAGAATATGTTGATAGTAAACTATTCTTAGAGCTTGATAAGGAATGCATTAGAAATCTTGAACTTGTTGAAACTTTAAAAAATAAAGATAGGGTAAATAGTTTACTTTGGTTTATGGATAAGACTAAGACTGCGATGGGAAGTAGGCTTCTTAAAAGTTATATTATTTCTCCAAGTGTAGATAAAGATGAAATTATAAGAAGGCAAGATTTATGTAAAAAGTTAATTGAAGAATTCCTTATTAAAAGCGAGTTATCAGATTTACTTTATGAAATATATGATTTAGAAAGACTTACGGGTAAGGTTTCTTGTGGTAATGTTAATGCTCATGATTTAATTCAACTAAAAAATAGTATAAAGGTACTTCCAAATATCAATATTATTCTTGAAAAACTAGAATTACCTTTACTTGAAGAGTTTAAAGAACTTTATGAGTTATTAGATTCATCTATTAGTGAAAGTGCTGGAGTTACAGTTAAAGAAGGCGGTATAATTAAAGATGGATTTAATGAAGAAGTTGATGAACTTAGAAGTATAAGAAAAAATGGAAAAGATTTTATTTCTAAGTTTGAATCTGAAGAGCGTGAAAGAACCGGTATTAAAAATTTAAAAATAGGATATAATAAAGTTTTTGGATATTATATAGAGATTTCTAAAGGTCAATTATCAAGTATTAAAGAAGAGTTTAATTATGAAAGAAAACAAACTATATCAAACTGTGAAAGGTTTATTACACCTTTACTTAAAGAAAAAGAAAATATGATACTTGGAGCTGAGGAGAGAGTTAATAACCTTGAATATGATTTGTTTTGCTTTATTAAAGATGAAATAAAAAAATATATTCCTTCACTTCAAAATGTTTCTGCTAAAATAGCTTATTATGATGTCATACAAAGTTTTGCTAGTGTAGCTGAAGCAAATAGATTTGTTAGACCTATTATTAATAATGATAATGTAATAGAAATTATTGAAGGAAGACATCCAGTTGTTGAAAGTGTTATAAGTAGTGAATATATTCCAAATGATATTATTATGGATAGTAATACAAATATTTTAATTATTACTGGACCTAATATGAGTGGTAAAAGTACTTATATGAGAGAACTAGGTATTATTGTTATTCTTAATCAGATTGGTTCTTTTGTACCAGCTAAAAAAGCAAGTTTACCTATTTTTGATAAGATTTTTACTAGAATTGGTGCGAGTGATGATTTAACTCAAGGTGATAGTACTTTTATGGTAGAAATGAAAGAAAGTGCTAATGCACTAAATAATGCAACTGAAAATAGTCTTATACTATTTGATGAACTTGGAAGAGGAACATCTACCTATGATGGTATGAGTCTTGCTGGTAGTATAATTGAATATATATCTAAGAAAGTAAAATGTAAAACTTTATTTTCTACTCATTATCATGAACTTACAGATATGGAAAATATGTTTTCTAGTATAAAAAATGTTCATGTATCTATTGATGAGAAAGATGGAGAAATTACATTCTTACACAAAGTAATGCCTGGAGCGGTAGATAAGAGTTATGGTATTAACGTTGCAAAACTTGCCGGTCTTCCAAGCACAGTAATTAAAAGAGCGGACGAACTTCTTTTGAGTTATGAATCCAAAGATGACAGTAAAAATGTTAAAGTTAAACAGTTTGAACTTGATTTTAGTGAGACGCAAGATGAACTTCGTGAGTATATAAAAACTATTAATCCTTATGAAGTTACACCGATTGAGGCTATTAATATACTTGCTGAAATTAAAAATAAAAGTTGATGGAGGGTTTATGGAAAAGTTAAGTGTTGAAGAGGTTTTATTAATATTACCTGAACTAAGTGAAGAAGAGTTAGATGATTTATTATCTTTATATACTGAAGAAGAAAAAATCAAAATATTTGATGAACTTAATCTTAGTGATAGAATAAAATATGCGATGAAATATGTATGTGGTCTTGAAAATGATGAATTAATAAAAAGAGAAGTTATAGATATTAGGAAAGGTTTTAATAAGAATCTAATTAAAAGTGGAAGAAAAGTTAAGCTTTGTAATAAACTTTTAACTTATTATATGATTATTCCTAAAATAGTTAATAATTATTTAATGAGAAGAGCTATACTTGAAAATAATATCATTAAAGAATCAAAAGCGGAAGTTGTTGATACTGAAATTGCTAAAATAGTAAATGAACTTGATAAAAATGCTTCTTATTTAACTTTTTTTCTTGAAGTTTGTAAAAAAATAAATAAAGATACTTTATATAATTATGACGATGTTGATGATGTTTTTGATAATCTTGAAAATATTTTATCTATTGTTGTTAAAAAGATGAATAACTTAATGGATCATCTTAATTATGTAGTATCTAGAAGTAATGAAAATTATACTGAAAATAAATCTTTTGAATATAACGGAATAATTAATGATAGTATTATGTCATTAAAAAAGAGTAAATATTTACTCTAAGATTTTATCCATATTTTTAAAGTTTGTCTTTGCAATATCATTTAAAACATCTTTACCGTATTTATTTATAAGTTGTTTGCCTATGGCATCAACTTTTTCATTTGCTCCTTTAGGAATAGAAACACCATATGTTTCAGATAATTTATCCATTTCTTTTAAAAATAAGTATCTACTTATTACTGATGCAGCTGCTACTGAAAGATGTTTTCCTTCAGCCTTAGTCAAGAATGTTATTTTTGTTACTTTTTCTTCTATGTTTTCTTGTTTTAAATAACTAAAATAACTTCTTGGAGTAGTAAACTGGTCGACTATTATCTTATGATAAGATATTCCTTCTTTATTTGATAAGTCATATAATACTTTATTATGAAGTACTGCTTTTATTTTATTCATATTAAAACCTTTTTTAGAAAGTTCATTGTACTTCTTATTGCTTAGAATGAATGAAATATAAGGTATTTTTTTTATGATTATTGGTGCACAGCTGAGTATTTTTTGATCTGTTAATTTTTTTGAATCATCTACTTTTAACTCTTCTAATAGTTTTCTAGTTTCTTTTGTCACTAAGGTAGCGGTAACTACTATTGGGCCAAAGAAATCTCCAGTTCCAACTTCATCACTTCCAATTGCATCATAGTAGTAATAAGTTTTATCATTTTCTTTTTTGTCTTTTTCTTTTATTTCTGCATCTATATCTCTATTATTATGATGTCTTTCAAGGTCTTTCCACATATTAGCATCTATATCGGCGCTTATTCCTTGGAACATTACTTTACCAGATTCATAAAGTGTAATTACTGTTCCTCCTTCTTCAGCTTGGAATACGGCATATGGCGGAGTTTTATCTTTTCTTAAAAGTTCATAATAATCTATCATCTTTTCTTTTATATTATCACTTACTTTAAATACTATAGTTTGTTGTTTTGACATGTTTTTCACTTCCTTTTTATATTTTAACATTTTAAAGAAAAATAATAAATATATTTTGTTTATATTTTTAATATGGTAAAATATAGTAGGTGAGATAAAAATGAATAAAGGAAAAATTATTGTTATAGAAGGAACTGATGGTTCTGGTAAGGAGACACAAAGTAAAAAATTATATGAATATTTCAAATCTATAGGAAAAAAGGTTGCATATTTTTCATTTCCAATGTATGAAACTGCAACTGGTAAAATAGTAGGTGGTCCATATCTTGGTAAAGGCGAAATATGTGAATCATATTTTCTTGAGGGATCTTCTAAGGTTGATCCATTAGTTAGTAGTTTATATTATGCAGCTGATAGAAGATATAATTTTTTAAATACTATTAATGATGAAATTAAGAAGAATGATATAATTATTCTTGATAGATATACTACTTCAAATATGGGTCATCAAGCGGGTAAAGCTAAAGATGAAGAAGAGTTTTTCAAGATTATTAATTTTATTGAAACAGTTGAATATGATTTGTGTGAGCTTCCAATACCTGATGAGGTTATATTTTTACATATGCCATCTAGGGCGAGTGTAGATCTTAGAAAAGGTAGAAAGTTTACTGACGGTAATGAAAGTGATTTTAATCATATACTTAAGGCTGAAGAAGCTTATGTTAAACTTGCTAAACTTAAAAATTGGGAGTATATTAATTGTTTAAAAAACAGTATATATAATGATGTTAATGATATTAAAAGTATTGATGAAATACATGAAGAAATTAAAAAACTTGTACTTAAAAAGTAGTTAATTTTGTTTAACTACTTCTTTTTTTTTAGTTGCATCCGCAATTGTTGTTGTTATAATGACCACATCCGCAATTATTGTTATTTAAAAAGCCAGCACCAAATATTACAACTAATAATATAAATAGTACTAAAATAATAGCTGCACCATATCCAAATCCACCACCATAATTATATCCACCATAATATCCTGGATAATTATTATAGCCAACTGAATTACCACCAGCATATCCGCCATTATATCCATAATAATACATAATTATTACCTCCTGTTTTCTATAATATTTTACGTATTTTGATTATTATTGACACTACTATTATTTACTTATTAAGTATATTTTTATATAATAGAGTAGGTCAATAATATGAAAAAGAAGAAAACTAAATCAGTTGTTGTTAGAAATATAAATAAACCTTTACTTATTATGATGTTTATTTATTTAATTGTTGGAGCTTTAATGATTTTATCAGCTTCAAGTATTTCGTCTGTTTTACAATATGGTCTTGATTCTTCTTTTCATTTTTTTAAAAGTCAAATTATTTATGCAATTTTAGGATTAATTGGATTTTATGTTATAGTTCATGTGCCAACAAAAACATATGATAGATTCTCTAAACTTTTTATGGCAATATGTGTTATAGCTATTTTATTTGCATTTTTAAATGGAAAAATATTTAAAGAGGGAATAAATACTGTTACTTTAGATCTTGGTTTTATATCATTTCAGCCGGCGGAACTTTTAAAAATTATTATGATTGTTTATTTGGGTGTGTTTTATGATAAATGGTGTAATAAAACGCATAAGAAAAACTCATTTTTAATTCCTTTATTTATTTGCTTGATACCAATTTCTTTTATTGTTTTAGGTGGTGATTTTGGTTCGGCAGCTATAATGATAGCGCTTGTTGCATTGATATTTTTTGCTATTCCTGGTGAAGAAGTATCTTTTAAAGTTTTAAAATATATTGGTATAGTATTCTTTATTTTATGTATTTTGTTTTTAAAGTTTGCTTACCTAGTTATACCAGAAGATATTCTTGAAAGTGATTCAAGACTTAATAGACTTATTTATAAAGAACCATGCACGAGATATTTATCTAATTCAGGATATCAAGTATGTAATGGATATATTGCTATTAGTAATGGTAATATATTTTCGTTAAATATTGGCGGCTCTACGCAGAAATATCTTTATTTACCTGAAAGTCATACTGATTTTATATTTCCAATAGTGGTTGAAGAATTAGGCATTTTACTTAGTATTATTATTTTAGTTGGTTATGCTTATATGATATTTATAATTTTAAAAGTTTCTAGAAACTCATATAAACTTCAAAATAGTATAATATGTTATGGAGTAGCAATTTATTTTTGTCTTCATATATTTATAAATCTTGGAGGAGTTCTTGGTTTATTACCTCTTACAGGAGTTCCTTTACCATTTTTTAGTTATGGAGGTAGTTTCATTATAAGTTTAATAGCTTCCTTTGGTATCGTACAAAGAATACATATTGAAAACTTAGAAGAAAAGAAAAATAGAGAAATAAGAAAAATAACTAACTCATAGTTTAATAAAAAACTTTTATTTTATACATTAGAATGATAAAATAAGAAAGAAAAGGAGAAAAAAATCATGAAAAAAATAATAAAAATATTAAGTGCTATAATAATGATGTTTACATTAGCATCTTGTGAAACTAAGCTTAACTTTATAATGGAAGAATCAGAAGGACAAAAAATTTATACAATCGAAAACACTAAGTTTAAAGAAAGTAGTGAAGAAACAAACCTAGTATTAATAAACGTAAAAAACAAAGGTGCAATGGTAGCAGAGCTTTATCCAGACATCGCTCCAATAACAGTAAAAAACTTTAAAAAACTTATAAGTGAAAACTTTTATGATGGACTAACATTTCATAGAGTAATAAACAACTTTATGATTCAAACTGGCGACCCAACAGGGACTGGTATTGGAGGTAGTGAAGAAAACATAAAAGGAGAATTTGAATTAAACGGAGTAAAGAACAATTTATCTCATACAAGAGGAGTCCTTTCAATGGCAAGAAGAGGAGCTAATCCAGATACCGAAGAAACAATGAACTCAGCATCTAGTCAGTTCTTTATAGTACACGCTGATTCAGATTTTCTAGATGGAAGTTACGCATCGTTTGGTAAAGTAATACATGGATTAGAAGTGATTGATTTAATCGCTAAAGTTCAAACAGATGAAAATGATAAACCACTAACAAATATAATAATAGATGAAATTATATTCCTAGAAGAAAAAGAGGAATCTAAATGATTTTAAATGGAAAAGATTTAAGCGCACGAGTTAAAGATGAACTAAAAGGAAAAATTGATTCATTTGTAACAAAACCAGTACTTGCAGTGATAATGATAGGTGATAATGAAGCAAGTAAAATATATATTGAAACAAAGAAAAAAGCTTGCCAGTATGTTGGAATAAGTTTTATGACCTTTTATTATGATGAAAAAGAAAAAGAAGAAACTATCATAAATAAAATAGAAGAACTTAATAATGAAAAAATAGTCTCAGGCATAATAGTACAACTGCCACTTCCAAAAAAATTTAATGAAAAAAATATAATAAACGCAATATCTCCATCAAAAGACGTAGATGGATTAACAGAAATATCTCAAGGTAAAATGCTAAGTGGAAAAAGTGATTTTATTCCATGTACTCCAAAAGGAATAATAAAAATATTAGATTTTTATAATATAGATATAACATCAAAACACATAGTTATAATTGGAAGAAGTAATTTAGTAGGTAAACCACTACTTTTAGAATGTCTAAAAAGAAATGCCACGGTAACAATATGCCATTCAAAAACAAAAGACTTAGAAAAATATACAAAACAAGCAGATATACTTGTGTCAGCAACAGGTAAAAAACATATTATAGATAAAAACATGATAAAAGAAGGTGCTACTTTAATAGATGTAGGTATAACTAGAGAAAATAACAAAATATACGGTGATATAAACCCAAATGCTTATGAAAAAGCATCAACCTATTCTCCAGTGCCAGGTGGAGTAGGACCGATGACAGTAGTAATGCTTCTTGAAAACGTATACGAAGCATATAAAAAACAAGGCGGTATAACAGATGAAATCTTTGGATGAAATAGAAAGAAGTATAATAAAAACATATCGAAAAGAAATATGGGCAAAGTTCATAAAAGCGGTAAAAGAATTTGAACTCATAAAAGAAAACGATATTATCGCAGTATGCATATCTGGAGGTAAAGATTCATTTTTACTTGCAAAATGTATGCAAGAATTAAAAAAACATGGACAAATAAACTTTGAATTAAAGTTTCTATGTATGAATCCAGGATATAACCAAAAAAATTTGGAACTTATAAAAACTAACGCAAAGCATCTAGGAATAGAATTACATATTTTTGAAACTGAAATATTTAACATAGTTGAAAGAGAAAAAGAATCTCCATGCTATTTATGTGCAAGAATGAGAAGGGGATATCTATACCATGAAGCAAAAAAACTTGGTTGTAATAAAATAGCACTAGGACACCACTTTAATGATGTAATAGAAACTGTTCTTCTTAGCATGTTTTATGCATCAGAATATAAAACAATGATGCCAAAACTACACTCAGATAACTTTGAAAATATAGAATTAATAAGACCTCTTTATTATGTAAAAGAATATGACATAGAAAGATTTGTAAACTCAAATGAATTAAAGTTCCTTAACTGTGCATGCAAGTTCACTGAAAAAAACAATATAGAAAACACATCAAAAAGAAAAGAAATAAAAAACCTAATAAAAGAACTTAAAAAAATAAATCCAAATATTGATAACAACATATTAAAATCAACCTTTAATATAAACTTAAACACAGTTCTAGGTTATCATAAAAATGAAGAAAAATATTTCTTTTTAGATGATTACGAGAAAAAATAAACATAAAAAAATACTTGAAAATAAACTCAAGTATTTTTATCTGTTATAGAACTCAACTATTAATGATTCGTTAATTTCAGCATTTAACTCTTCACGTTCAGGATATCTTACATAAACACCTTCTTTTTTATTAGCATCAAAACTAACATAAGCAGGTCTAGTAATATCCATATTTAAACATTCATTAATAACAGGATGATTATTAGAAGCCTCAGCAACACCAATTACATTTCCAGGTTTAACTCTAAATGATGGAATATCAACTTTCTTACCATTTACAGTAATATGACCATGGTTAACTAATTGTCTAGCAGATCTTCTAGTTTTAGCAAGGCCCATACGATAAACAAGATTATCAAGTCTGCTTTCAAGTAAAATTAAGAAATTAACACCATGAACTCCATGCATTTTACCAGCAGCATCAAATGTTTTTCTAAATTGTTTTTCGCTTAGTCCATATAAAAATCTAACTTTTTGTTTTTCTTTAAGTTGAACACCATATTCACTTAATTTCTTTCTACTAGTTCCATGTTGCCCAGGAGCTGTAGGCTTCTTAGCAAGTTCTTTACCAGTTTCTAAAGTAGAAAAACCATATCTTCTAGATTTCTTATAAATAGGTCCTGTATATCTAGACATACAACTTCCTCCTTTCATAAAATTAAACAAAAGGCTTTCTATTAGTATCGTAGGGTGTCCACATATTACTTTCATCTTGGCAGAGATTACTTATAACTTATATAATAAGTGTGAAGCACGTTACAACCTATATAAAATACTGCCACTTGCTTGCGTAATAAATTATATTATATATTTTTAAAAAAATCAACTTTTTCTCTGAAATTAAGCCTTAAAAACTTGAAATATTAAAAAAAAGTATGCTATACTCATAACTATGGAGGGAAAAATGCAAAAAAGATACAAAAATAAAAGAGAAAGAAAAAATAAAAAAGAAACTACTAACGAAAACGGATTGAAAACAGTAATTATAACAGCGAGTAGTGTAGTTTTATTTATAGGACTATTCTATGGATTAAATTTAATTTTAACAAAAATGGGAGCATTTGAAGAAGGATATACAAAACCTATAAAAACAGCAGCCGAAATAAATTATGATGAAATATTATACGGTAATGTATTTAACAAACCAGAAAAAACATATTATGTAATATTCGATACATACAGTGATTTAACAAATAATGTATACATTGAATATTTAATATCCTCAAAAGAATATAGTAATAAAATATATAAAGTAGATTTATCTAATCCTATGAATAAAAATATTAATAGTGATAAAAGTAATAAAAAAGCATCAAAACCTAGTGAATTAGAAATTAATGATACTACGTTAATAAAAATTTCATCAGGAAAAATAACAAATTATATTATTGGTGATGAAAAAATAGAATCATATTTAGAAAAATTAAGTAAATAAAAAACAGACAAAACTGTCCATTATTTACTTTTTTTATTAGCTCTAATTTCCTTAGCAGATAGTCTAACTCTTTTACCATCAACTACAGTAGCTTGTAAATTAACTTTTTGAGTCTTTTTAGTAGCCTTTAATGAAAAAGGTCTGTTTTGAGCACTCATATTCTTTCTATTTGACACATTCTTAGCCATAAAATATCTTGCCTCCTCTTTAAATCATATATAATTTATCATAAAAAGTGCTTTAAGTAAAGTGAAAGTTGATTTTTAATATAAAATTTGATATAATCTAACCATTAAATGAGGGGATAATATGGATGAAAAAGTAAAAAACAAACCAAAAAAATACTTTATAGTGCAGTATGATAGAAAAACAATACGAATATTTAAAACTGAAAAAGATTACGAAGAAATGATAAAAATTATCAAAAAGAATAACAATAATCCTTCTAGTGCACTACTTTTTAGTAATGTAAAAAAAGAATATAATGAAAAAGGAGAAATAGTTGCAACTATAAGTGTATATGCAAAAATTAAAGATAGAAGTTCATTAGAAGACATTGACGAAGAAACAATGAATATACGCAGTATGTATGAGTTCTTAGAAATATATGGACATCTAAGAAGAAATAATCTTTATTACCCAGAAATCCTTTCCTTTGGTGCAAGAACATACAAAGATGAAAATGGAATGCAAACTAAATACGATGTAGGATCACATACTGATAGATTATTTTTTAAAAATGATAGAATATATATGAATCCTAAAACCCCAGCATATGTAATAAATGCGGCGTCACAGGAAAATAATATACAGTTTTTTACTGATTTGGCAAACTCTTTTTCAACTTATCCAAACGCAACAGATGCATGTATTAGTTGTAAAAAAGCTATAAACTTTTATAAGCAAAACGGATTTTTTACAACAAGACTATGGTATGAAGGGAAAAATATATTTGAAAATACAGTTTATAAAAAGAAAAATAATAAATTTCTTATAGATGAAAATGGTAAAAAAATACTTGATTATAAACCAAGAAGAAACTTCGCTGATTTTCTATCAAAATGTCATCAAGATGGACTTATATATATAGATGAAATGATTATTAGTGAAGAAAATCAAAAATTAAAAAGATAAACGTATAAATCGACAAAATTTATACGTTTTTTAATTTATAATTTCTTTGGGTGATAAAAATGTATCTAGATGAACTTTTATTATTAAACTTTGCTATAGATTACTGTCTTCTAAGTACCTTATCAAAAATATTAAAAATAAATGTAACAAATAAAAAAATATTACTAGGTTCTCTAGTCGGAGAAATATCAATATTATATTTATTTTTAAACACAGGCAATATAATTCTTTGGCTTTTTAAAATAACAGTAAGTTTAATAATGCTTCTTGTTTCATTTGGATATAAAGATAAAACATTCTTTTCAAACGCAGTACTTTACTTTTATACAATATCATTTTTACTTGGTGGAATACTTTATTATTTTAAACTAGAAGACCTTTTAATAGAGTATAAATATTATATTTTATTAATACCAATATTTATGAATATATATAAATATTTGACATATAATCTAAAAAACTATTATTCTCAAATATATAAGGTTGATATATATTTAAAATCAGGACAAATACTTCATCTTATAGGATATATGGATTCTGGAAATACATTAAACGAGCCATATACAAATAAAAAAGTAATAATAATAAACAAACAATTAGAAGAAAATTACTTCCTAGTTCCATACGAAACAATAGATAATCATTCGCTATTAAAATGTTTTACCCCTAATCGGGTCTACATAGAAGGAATAGGGGAAAGACAAGATGTAGTAGTAGGAATAATAAATAAAAAATTCAAAGGATATGATTGTTTACTAAACTATAATTTAATGGAGGAAAAATGATAAAAAAAATATTAGAAAAGTTTTTTAAAAGAAATGATGTATTTTATTTAGGATCTTCAGATATTTTGCCGCCACCACTACCAAAAAACGAAGAAGAAGAACTAGTAAAAAGAAGTAATTTAGGAGACTTACAAGCTAGAAACAAACTAATAGAACATAACTTAAGACTTGTTGTATTTCTAGCAAAAAAATATGACAATACCGCATATGATTTAGAAGACTTAGTATCAATCGGAACTTTAGGACTTATAAAAGGAGTAAAAACATATAAACTAGATAAAAATATTAAACTTGCAACATATGCATCAAGATGTATAGATAATGAAATATTAATGTTCTTAAGAAAAAACAAAAGAAAAAGTAGTGAAATAAGCTTTGAAGATTCAATAAACTTTGATAATGAAGGAAATGAATTACACCTTGAAGACATTCTAGGAACGGATAATAATCTTGTAGAAAAAGAAGTTGAAGATGCAAATGATAAAATACTTCTAAAAGAAGAAATAAAAAAATTAAAAGGAAGAGATAAAGAAATAATAGAAATGAGATATGGCTTAAGTGGAAAAAAAGAACTTACACAAAAAGAAGTGGCCGATAAACTATCTATATCTCAGTCATACATATCAAGAATAGAAAAAAAACTAATAAATAAATTAAAAAATCTCATGAGAATATAACAAAGTCGTCTATTTTAAATAGATGATTTTGTTTGCTATTTAAAAAGTTATATGCTAAAATTATTTATAGTAGAAAAGGTGAATATATATGAATAAATTTTTAATAACAGTTATTATACCAAGTATAGAAGCGGAGTATGACTTATTCATACCAAATAATAAAAAAGTCGGTACAATTAAAACATATATATTAAAATCCATATCTTTTTTAACAAATAACACATATCAAAAAACTATAGATGAAGTTAAATTCATTAATAGATTAACAAACGAAGAATACGATAACGATAAATTTATTAAAGATACAAACATAAAAAATGGTACTAAATTAATAATCATATAAAAGTATTGGGGTGATAGCTAGTGAGAGTTTCAATTATAAATAATAAAAAAATAGAAAACTTAATTTTACCAAATAAAATAGAGGGCACATACTGGATAAAAGACTATGATGCAAGCGGAAATAAAACAAATCTTATATCAATCGAGCCTGAAGATAATAAATGGAAATTAATAAGTAATAAAGAATGTTTTATAGAAAAAAATGGTAATAATAAGGATTTTGTATATTTAGAAAAAAATGAGTTCTATATTCTTAAAAATGGTGTAATGAACAAAACATTGCTTCTTTATTGTACAGAAATAGAATCAAAGTATTTAAATTATGATGCTGGAAAATATTTAGATACCGGTATTTTAATTGGTAATAATAGTGAGTGCCAAATAAAACATTCACTATTATCAGAAGTGGAAGCTAAAATAAAAAAAGAAAATGAAAATGTAGTTATTACTGATCAAGACTCAGATTGCGGAGTATACGTAAATAACCTTAAAATAAATAGAAAAACTATACTTACAAATGGTGACACGATATTTATTGGTGGTCTTAAAATTATTTATAATATAAATAAAGATATATATGATCAAAAAACTTACTGCTTATCAATTAGAAACGATGAAAAAGTAAATACATCTTTGCCTATAGTAGAACTTTCAAAACCTAAAAACAACGATTTTAAAGAACTATCAGAAGATATAGAGTTTCCTTTATACGAAGAAAGAGAATACTTTCACAAAAAGCCAAGATTTGTAGCTACTATAGAACCGTTAAAAATGCATATAGATCATCCACCAGGCTCAGTACCAGAAGATAAAATGCCAGCTTTGCTTACATATGGTCCAATGATTACGATGTCGCTTTCATCACTAGTAATAGGTTTTACAGCATTAAATAACGTACTAACAGGTAATACATCTTGGGTAGCCGCAGCACCATCGCTAGTGATATGTTTAACAATGCTCGCAGGTGTTATAGTTTGGCCTATGCTAACAAGGGCATACATGAAAAAAACTCGAAAAGAAGATGAAAAGAAAAAATTAGAAAAATATACTGAATATATAGATAAAAAAAGAAAAGCAATTATAGATGCTAAACTTGAACAAAAAAACTTACTTAACAATAAATATCTTTCATCTTTTGATTCAAGTGAAATAATACTAAGGAAATATACTACACTTTGGGAAAGAAGAATAGAAGATATAGATTTTCTTGAAATAAACCTAGGAAATGGTTCATATCAAATGGCAATAGATATCGCATATCCAGAAGAACATTTTACTATGGATGAAGATAAACTAAAAGATTTAATGAACAATCTTTATAAAGAACCTAAAATGCTTAGTGATGTACCTGTAACATATTCGCTTATAGATAACTTTATAACAGGTGTAATAGGATCTAACACATTAACAACAGAGTATATAAAACAAATAATAATTCAAATACTAGCATTTCATAGTTATGATGATTTAAAAATAATAATGTTAATAGATGAAAATAGTGAAGAAAACTTTAAATTTTTAAAAAGTATACCACATATATTTTCTCAAGATAAAAGCATAAGATTCTTCGCAACTAACAGTAATGAATACAAAGAAGTTTGTTATCACCTAGATAAAATTTATAATGATAAAAAAGAAAAATTTGGAAATAATAAAATAAAAAATGAAGATTTAGATAAAACTTATTTAATTATTACAAATAGCTTTAAAAAAATTAGAGACTTTGACGTAATAAATAAAATCCTTGGTAATAAAGAATATTATGGTTTTAGTATGCTAATACTTGATGAAAAAGTAACAAACTTACCAAATCAATGTAATTCATTCATAAAAATAGCATCTGATAAAGGTGAACTTCATTTTATGAATCAAGCAAGTAAAGATGCATATGTCTTTAATATTGATTTTGAAAAAACTATAAAATACGAAGAATGTTCAAGTGTACTTGCAAACATACCGATAGATACTAGTAATACAGAAGAAGGAAAATTACCAGAAAAGTTAAGATTCTTAGAAATGTATGATGTAGGAAAAGTAGAGCAATTAAACTCTTCATCTAGATGGGAAGAAAATAACCCTACAATTAACTTAGAAGCTCCAGTTGGAGTAGGTAAAAACGGAGAACTTATAACATTAAACTTACATGAAAATGCTCATGGTCCACATGGACTTATTGCTGGTATGACAGGTAGTGGTAAATCTGAGTTTATACTTACATTTATACTTTCAATGGCAATTAACTATAGCCCAGAAGAAGTTCAATTTATACTTATAGACTATAAAGGTGGAGGTTTAGCTGGTGCTTTTGAAAATACAGATTTAAAACTACCACATTTAGTTGGAACAATCACAAACCTAGACACAGTAGACATGAATAGAAGTTTTACATCGATAGAAAGTGAAATAAAAAGAAGACAAGAAATATTCAATAAAACAAGAGAACTTACTAGAGAAAGCACTATAGATATATATAAATATCAAAAAATGTATAGAGAAAAAATTGTAAATGAACCAATATCTCATTTATTCATAATATGTGATGAGTTTGCAGAACTAAAAGTTAGTCAGCCTGATTTCATGGAACAATTAATAAGCGCGGCACGTATAGGAAGAAGCCTAGGTATTCATCTAATTCTCGCAACTCAAAAACCATCAGGAGTAGTAGACCCACAAATATGGAGTAACACAAGATTTAGAGTTTGTATGAAAGTCCAAGATAAACTAGATTCAAACGAAGTAATAAAAAGCTACGATGCAGCATTCTTAAAAAATATTGGTAGATTTTACTTCCAAGTTGGATATAATGAAATATTTGTCTTAGGACAAGCCGCATACGCAGGAGATGATTATAATCCAGCTGATAAAGTTAAAAAAACAATAAATACTTCTATAGATTTTATAGATAATATCGGAAGTATAATAAAAGAAACAAGCACTAAAGATAATACATTCATAATATATGAGCAACTAGGAGAAGAAAGCACAAACATAGTAAAATACTTACAAAAAACAGCCGAAAGCAAAAACATAAACATAAAACCTTTATGGCTTCCTAAAATACCAAGTGAACTAAAAATAGAAGATCTAATATCAAAATACAATTATCAAAAAAAACCAAATACAATAAATATAGTTATAGGTGAATATGATATTCCAAGTAGTCAAAAACAAGCTCTTTTAACTCTTCCATTATCAAAAGGAGGAAATACACTTATTTATGGAACGGTGGGTAGTGGAAAAGAAAACTTTATAACAACATTGATCGCATCATCCATGATTCATTATTCACCCAATGAAATAAATTATTACATACTTGATTTTGGCGCAGGAACACTTAGAATGTTTAGAAATGCAAATATAGTAGCGGATACCATAACAATGGATGAAAAAGATAAACTAGAAAGTTTATACAAAATACTAACTAAAGAAATAGAAGATAGAAAAACACTATTCTATGAATATAACGGAGATTATCAAACATATCTTAACCATAGTGGAAATACAATCCCAGCTATAATAGTAATAATAAATAACTATGAACAATATGAAGAATTATGTGAAGAATATAATGAAAAATTAAGTACATTAACAAGAGACGGTGCTAAATATGGAATATATTTTATTCTTACAGTATCTACGCCAGATGGAGTAAGATTCAAATTAAAACAAAACTTCCCAATGACATATTGTTTAACTCAAAATAAGTTAGAAGACTACTTTACAATACTTGGAAACACTAATAAAATTTATCCAAGCAAAATATTTGGCAGAGGAATTATAAAAACTGATAAAACATATGAGTTTCAAACTGCAAAAATATCAGACTCAAAAAATATAATAAATACAATAAAGTACATAAGTGAAGAATATAATAAAATATTTACAGAGGGTGCTAAAAGAATACCAGTACTACCAAATATAGTAAATTACTTTGATATAAACACTAGTCAAAAACAAAATGAACTTATAATAGGTTTAGATAAACACTCTCTTGAAATAAGTAAGATAAACTTGCATAAACAATTTATTACATTAATAAGTAGTATAGATCTTTCACTTACAACACCTCTAGTAAACAGCATTTCAAAACAACTAATAGTTAATCAAAAAGAACTAATAGTTATAAATGCTGCAAACTTAGAACTCGATCTAATAATTACAAGTAATCCAAATTATATAGAAAACGAATATAATCAAATATTTACTAATCTTTATAACTATGTAACAACTAATAATAATGAATATATTTCAAATAATTATGATAAAAGCATATTTAATAACATTCCTAAAACAACAGTAATAATAATTGGAATAAATGATTTTCAAACAAAACTTACAGAAGAAAATCAATCATTATTTAAAGAATTATTTACAATATCAAAACAACTAGGAATAATAAACTTTATATTCGTAGATAACGTTAATACTTTAAAGCAATATGAATTCGAAACATGGTATAAAACATCAGTTAATACTAATAATGGTATTTGGGTAGGAAGTGGAGCACAAACTCAATACTTAATAAAAATATCAAACAAATTACAAGAGCTTAACGAAGAGTCAAAAGAAGGCTACTGTTTAGTAATAAAAAATGCAAATGCACAGTACGTTAAAATCGTAGAAAAATATGATTTGACAAACCAAGAAATTGGTGATAACATTTAATTAATAATAAAGGAGGAATAAGATATGGCAAAAATATCAATATCACTAGATCAACTAAATACAATTGTAACAAAAATAAACTCATCAAGTGATGAAATAAACAAAACATGGACAACAATCAAAACAGATGAAATAGCAAAAATTCGCTCGTCATGGATAGGAACTGATGCTGAGGCATATATAGCAAAAGTTCTTGAAATGGATGCTGAAATGACAAAAGCAATCCAAGCATTAAAATTACTTGCAACAACTTATACAAAAGCAAGAGAAAGCATAGTACAAACACAAAACACTATTAAAAGTAGTGTAACAGGTTTATAGGAGGAAATTATGGATAATAAAGTATATGTAGATAGCGAACAATTAACCTCTGTAGCCGCAAGTATAAAGGTAAAAGCAAATAATATATTAAACATATTCCAAGGAGACTGCTCATCAGCAATAATCCTAGGAAAAGAATGCTTGCAAGTAAGTGGACTAGATACAACAGCAATAATAAATTCTTTAAATAAAATATTTACAAACCTATCAACTAGAATAAACACACTTTCTGATTTCTTAACACAAAAAGTAGCAGGAGAATACGACCTAACAAGTCAATCAATAATAAATGCATTCAATGGAAACTTTGCAACAGAACTAGCAGCACTTCTAGGTTTAACAGTAGGTACAACAGTAGTACCAGGAGTAACAGGAAACGGAGCTGGAACAGCAGGTTCAACAGGTGGAATTGCAACTGGAATAATAAGGCCATCTACTGGCGGGTCATCTGGAGGATGTTCTACATGTGTGCCAAGTGATACTCAAGACCAAGCAGAACACTTACGAACTAGCGGAACATCAGTTTGGTTATCAGAAGAACAAGTAAAAATGTTGGAAAAGAAAGGCTATAATATTATTAAAACTAGTAATTGTCCTGGTGATTCATGTTGGTATGAAATTAGAGCAAAAGATGGTGATTTATTATTAGGAGAAGAAGTTGAGGATGCTTTAGGTATAGGAACTCAAAGTAATAATGGGGGAACTGGAACTATTGCAAGTAATAATGGAGTACAAACTCCAACTTCAACAGAAGATGAAGGTATAAAATCTCAAGAGATAAATGGTACAACAGGATTACTATTAAGTAAAAAAGAAGTTGCAATATTAAAAGCTAAGGGCTATGAAATAAATGAAAATGAACAGTTATTATGCGATCCAAATACGGGAAAATGCTATTATGAAGTAAAGTCAGATGGAAATGTAGTTGAATCAACTCAAGAAATTAATGACGCAGAAGACGCACTTAAAATAAATGAAACTTCCGCGTATTGGACTAGTTTAGGTGATCGAATTCAAAATCCAGCATCAAATGGTGTTGAAACATCTGCAGATGCTAAAATGAGCGAACTTGGTTGGACAAAAACAGCGGCCGGATATGTAAAAGGTGATAAAATATTAATAAAAAATAGTGAATTAGGGGCATCAGGTAGCTTAGATGATTTCAAATCAAAACAGGAAAAGTTGACTCAACAACAAAATGAAATTAATAGACAAGTTAGATCCGCATCATCATATCAACCAGTAAAAAGTGTTCAAGGAGACGGTTTTAAAAGTCGTGCAGAAAGCGGTTCAGGAAGCGGTTCAGGAAATAGTTCAAAAACCACCACAACACCAAAAGTCACATATGATTCTGCAGCATTAGGTTTTGGAAAATGGTATTAATAATTTATGCAATCAAACATCGAAATAGACACAAACTTACTTAAAACTGCTATCGAAAGCATAAATACTAAAATTAATGAAATAGAAATAATTTCTAATGAACTATCAACATTTAAACAAACATTTTATGCTTTAGAAGAGTATTCTGATAAGTTAACTAAAGATTATAATGATTTTGAAAATAGCATTACATTAGTTATAACAAAATTAAAAAAAGTTAATAATTTTATAACTATAAATGTTATAAATAATTATAATAAACTTGAAGAAAGTATGAGATTATCTATAGAAGATTTAAAAAATATTCTAAATAATTTATAGAACAAGGTTTTATTGCCTTGTTTTTATTGTGTAAAATAAAGTAATTTAGTTGAAAATCGAATAAAATTTTGATATAATACCACTAGTAAAAACAAGAGTTTTTATAGGAGGAAAGATTATGTCAAACGATTATGACGATTATAGTTATGAAAATTATGAAGATGATAGCAAAGGAGTTGCTAAAAAAAGACTTATTATTGTTATTTTAGTAGTTGTAGCAATAATAGCAATTATTTTATTATTGAAAGGATGTACAGGAAGAAGTACTAATAAACCAAATGATGACTTTTCATACGAAAATACTTTACTTCAAGCTGGTAAACTTTATTATGAAAATAACTCTCATACCCTTCCAACAGCTAAAGGGGAGTGCTCAACTGTAACACTAGAAACATTATTATCCTTGGGACTAATAAATGCTAATGAGTTTAACAATTGTAATAAAGAAACTACTTATGTAAAAGTGTGTATGATGGATGATAATAATTTACAGTGGACTCCATGGCTAACATGTACAAATTATTCATCTGATACATTATATGATGCTGAAAAAGAAGGAACAGTATCAGAAGTTGTTAAAGATCAAACACTTATAACAAACTTTGCTTATTTACCACAAAAATATGTTGCTTCAGAAGATAATCTTGGAGAAGTAGAAGAATTATGGAAAGATGAAATAACATATGCAACATACAAAACATTAGCTAGCAATACTTACTATAGATATAGAGATTTAGAATATATATGGAACATTAAAGTAAGAACATATTATTCATCAACTGGAAATAAAGATAATGCATCAAGTGTAAAAGAATACTACACTTCATCTCCAGCAAAAGGCTTTACTAAGAAAGATGATTCCGCTATAGCATATAAATGGTATACAGTTACTGGTGGAGAAAAAATATATGCACTTAATGAAAAAGGTGAAAAAAAACTTAGCGCAACACCAATAGAAGGTTATCCAAATAACGATGAAGGAAAAACAGTAAACTTCTATAGAACTAGAACAGTACAAACTACTTATGCTCCAACACTTTATTATTCATGTGCTAAAAGTTCAACTAGTACTGATTATATAAATCAAACAGTAAAATGTGGTGAAGGACCTAATAGTACACATACATACCAAGTAAAAACTTTCTATGCTTGTAATAAAGAACAACCATTAAAAGCTGTTTCAAAAGATACAGTATGTAAATTATATAGTGATTGGTCACAGTATTCTACAAAATCATGTGGTAATAAATCTGATGTGTGTGAAGTATCGCCAAAAACATATTATTACTGGTATAAAGTAGATAAAAAAGAAGTAAGAAGTTATTATCCATCTAAAAGTAGCACAGCAAGTGGAGAAAAAGTATATTATACATCAGCTCCAGTAAAAGGTGCACAAAAAGATGAATCAACAAAAACAACAGCTTATAAATGGTACAAAGAATCAGATGGCCAAACAACTAAATACTATGCAGTATCTCCTCAGTCAGGAGCAACTAAAACTGATAAATCAAGATGGAGCGATTGGTCTAAGTGGAGTTTAGATAAACCAGGATCTCTAGGAAACGCAGGAACAAGAAAAACTGAATCAAGAGTTAAAATAAAACTTCAAGAAATAAAAGGAGAAGCTACTGAAGAAGAATGGAAAAATCTATCAGAAGAATATGTAACTTTAGAAGAAATGATAAACATATTTAAAACTGAAAAATATGAAGTAGAAACACTAAATGATATAAATAATAACGGAGAAATACGTTATCAAGTAAAAATGTTCATAAGAAACAAAAAAATAGGAGAAAAGTAAAATGGATAAAATGAGAGAATTAGAAAACAGATATAACGAAACTCTTGCAAATGTTGATTTAAATAATTTACAAGAAGTAAGAAACGAAAGAATAAGAGAAATAATAATAGCTCTTGATGAAATTAAAAGACAATCATTTGAAACAATATCAGATTTATTAGTTGGAACAGCACGCTTAGATAATGGAAGATTTGCAAACAGAAACAATGTTGAATACGATATAAATCAAATAGCGCAAATGACTTCTTCTGCAAACAATTTATCTGATAAAATATATGATTCTATACATTCATTAAGTATAGAAAGAACTAATAGACTAAGTGAAGAATGGGATAACTTATTAAATGAAGGACTTGAAAATATTAATATAAATGATCTTAATGAAGTAGGGTATTCAACTTTAAGAAATATAATAGATAGACTTGAAACATTAAGTTCAATGGTTGCCTCTGCAAAAGAAAGTGGAGAATTATCAGATGATGTATATGATAATTCATTAATGAATAATTTTGCTGATGAATATATTGAAAAAATACAAAATATTATAAATGTAATAAGAGTTGAAGAAAGATTAAAAACAGAACAAGCATTAAATAGAATGCATAGAATAACAGATATAAATGGTCAAAGAACACTTATAGATAATCAAATAAGATTACTAGAAATTCAAATAGAAAACGAAACAAATAGACTAGCTGGACCTATCGCATCAGAAGTTATAAGACAAGATATAAACTTTAATATCAATGACATGAAAGCAAGAATCGAAAGATTAAAACTTGCATTAGAAACTTATGATTTAGAAGAGTCACAGTTAAGAAGTGAAATAGACATATTTAAAAATGGTGGTAGTCTAAATATTTCTGAACCTACCGAAGAAAACGAAGAAGAAATTGTTAAATCTGAAGAGGCAAACAAAGAAGTAGCAGATTTTTCTGAATTTGATATAGATGAAGAACAAAAAGAAGAATTCAAAAAACTATTGGCAAAAGATAATGAAAATAAAGAAAAAAATGATGATTATGAAAACTATATAATTAATAATAAAAATGCTAGAGAAACTATTGAAAAAGCTGAACATAATGAAGATGAAGAAATAAATAATGAGTCTGAAGAAGATGAAGAAAAGAACGTAAACGTTACAAGATTAATTGATTCAGATGATGACAGCATTGAAATAGAAGGATCAAAAGGCAAAAGTGAAGATGAAGAAGTTCCTTATGCTATACCTAAAAATGAAGAAGCGTTAGATGCTGAATACGAAGAAGTTGAAGAAGAAAAAGATGATAAAGTAAAAATAACAGAGATCAAAAATCCTTCAAATAAACTATTATCAAAAGTAAAAGAATTATGGAAAAAAATACCAGGATGGATTAAAAAAACTACATTAATTGTTTTAGCAGTGTTAGGAGTAGGTGGTGCTATGAAGGGATGCGATGAAGGCAAAAAAGATAATACACTCGAAACAAATCCAAATAAACAAGAAGAAATTATAGATGAAGACCAAATTACAACAGACGATGTATTAAATGATATGGGTGTAGAAATAGAAGACGAAGATATAGAAGAAGAAAAAGAACCGGAACAATGCCCTGGAGGCGTTTGTCCAACACCTGGTAAACCAAATACTGGTGGAGGCGGAGGGGGAACTACTCCAAACAAACCAACCACTCCTGATAAGCCAATTACTCCAGATAATCCGGATAAACCGGTTACGCCAGACAAACCTGTTATCCCAGAAGTAGAGCCAGATGCAGAAGAAAATATATATCTAAAACAAGATAACGGTGAGATTAATAACTTCGATGATTCACAAAACCAAGGACCTTGGGAATACGGACAAATAAATGAAGATGGAACTGAAACAGTTTTAACCGCAGATGGAAACGAATATTTAGTAGATGATGATGGAAATGTTCTTGCTAGTGAACAAGCTGATGAAAATATAGGTAGAGATGTAAAAATAGATGGTGAAAATTACTTAGAAGTTCCTGAAGAAAACTTAGATAAAATAGAAGTAGAAAAACCAGAAGAAATAGAAAAAACTGGTGAGGAAGTTGTAATAACTCCATCTGAAGATGCACCAGAGTTTACATTTGATGAAATACCAAATGAAATTAGCGAAGATTTCTTAAATGAACTTTTAGGAACAGGAAGAAGTTTATAAAAACTAATAGGAGGAAAGAATGGAAAATATAACAAATCAAGTTATCTCACTTGCTAATGGAAAAAAGTATTATGTAATGCGTCAAGCACTTTATAGAGGTACTACATATCTATTAGCCGCTGGGGTTGAAGAAAATGAAGAAGATTTCACAGATGAATTTACATTTCTAGAAGTAGTAATAGAGAATAATGAAAAATTCATAAAGGAAGTAAAAGATAATGAAGTATTAAAAGTTTTACTTCAAAATATTAAGATTGAAGATATCGAAGAATAAATACCTTGAAAAAGGTATTTTTATTTGAATAAAAAATTAAAATAAAAGCCAATATATTTTTGAAAGGAATAATATATGGCAAAAAATAAAGTAGAAATAACTGGTTTAAACACATCAAACATAAAAGTCTTAAATAATGAAGAAATGATAGAATTATTTAACGAGTACAAACAAGGAGATAAATCTGCAAAACAAAAACTAATCGAAGGAAACTTAAAACTAGTATTAAGCATTTTAAAACGATATCAAAATAGATGTGATAATATGGATGACTTATTTCAAATGGGATGTATAGGACTAATCAAAGCTATAGATAACTTTGACCTAGAATATGAAGTAAGATTTAGTACATACGCAGTCCTTATGATTGAAGGAGAAATAAAAAGATACATTAGAGATAATAACCCGATAAGAATATCAAGAGGAATAAAAGAAAATGCATATAACATAATAACATTCAAAGAAAAATATTTTGAAAAAAATGGAAAATATCCTACACACGAAGAAATATGTGAAGAATTAAATATAAATTCATACGAACTAAATCTAGCACTAATGTCATTAAAAGAACCAATGAGTATATTTGATCCAATATATAACGATGGAGGAGACACCATATATCTACTTGACCAAATAGAAGATAAAAAATCATCAAATGATTTAAGTGATTTAATCGCACTGAGAAGAGCTCTTTCAAAAATAAAGATGAGAGAAAAGAAAATAATAATAAAAAGATATCTAGTAGGAAAATCACAAACAGAAATAGCGCAGGAACTTGGAATAAGTCAAGCACAAGTATCAAGAATTGAAACGTCCGCTATAAAAACTTTAAAAAGATTAATAAGTTAATCATAATAAAATATAATTTAATATGATGAAATTATCAGAATTACAAAGAAAAAATATAATAAATATAAGAGATGGCAAAATCGTAGGAAAAATAGTAGATGTAGAAGTTGATACTAACTCGGGATTATTAATTAAACTTATAATAGAAAAAGCACACTTAGTAAGAAATATATTTTCTAGTGAAGAAGATATAACTATAAAATTTACTCAAATAAAAAAATTAGGAGAAGACGTTATATTGATTGATTTAAATTAATATACAAACTCTCCTTTTTATTATTGACGAATATTTGAAAAATATTTACTATAAGTTTACATAAAAATTATACATTTAAATTGACACTTAAACATATGTGATATAAAATAAAATTGTAATTAATTTTTATACAAAATATAGAAGGAGGAATATTGTATGAAGAAAATTATATTTAGTATATTCGTATTATTAATATGCAATATACCAAACGTATATGCTGCTGATATTTGGGATGGAACATCTGATTCAACATGGTATAATAATTCAAAAACTTCATTTGAAATAACAACGGCTGAAGAATTATCAGGATTAGCACAGTTAGTAAACTCTGGCGTTAATTTTGATGGAAAAAATATTATATTAAAGGAGGATATTGACTTAAAAAACCATCCATGGTCACCAATTGGGAATTCTAGTTCTAATGTATTTTCTGGTAACTTTGATGGAGAAAATCACACAATAAGCAATTTAACAGATGGAAATGGAAAAAGTGGACATATTGATACAGGTTCGTACGGTCTATTTGGTTATATAGCAAATACTAACAATCCATTAGAAATCAAAAATTTGAACTTAACCAATGTAAATATCAAACAAACCTCATCTGGAAAAGGAGTAGGAGCACTAATTAGTTATGCCCATGAAAGCGCCGTAGGCTATACTATTAAAAATGTAAATGTTTCAGGAACAATTGAAGGCATCTATCATGTTGGAGGAGTAATAGGAAAAACATACTCAGGAGGAGAAATACTATTAGAAAATATTACTAATACCGCAGACGTAACAAACAAAGGGTATGGTATGACTGGTGGAATAATTGGAATATTTTCTCATACAGGTTCTCTTGCAAAACCAAACGCAACAATAAAAAATGTAAAAAATCAAGGCACAATATCAAATAAAACAACTAATACAACTTATACGTATTCAAATGCGATGCAAGTAAGTGGAATAATTGGAAATGTAAATAGTGCAAAAACAATCAATTTTATAGATTGTGAAAATACTGGTAAAATATCATCGCCAGGTTTAAGACAAATGTCAGGAATAGCAAATATTGAAAATGCGGAAAATTTAATATTCGAAAATAATGTAAACAAAGGAAATATAGAGGCTACAAACTTTAATAATTATAACACTGATATGTCAACAAGTACACTAAATCACCTAGGTGGATTATTCGCAAACTCAAATGTTACGAAAAAAATATTAATAAAAGGAACAAATACTAACTATGGAACAATAGGTACATTAGATGGTGATAAAGTATACTCTGGAAACTATGCAGGTGGAATATTTGGTTCAATTAACTTTAACCAAAATAATATAACTATCGAACTTGAAAATGATGCAAAATTAGTTAATGAAGGAACAGTATATTCAAAACAATATGCCGGAGGAATAGCGGGTATATATAAAGCTTCATCTAACATATCATCAGGTACACTAGAAAATAAAGGAGATATAAACGCTTTATATAATGGTAATAATGAAATGTCAGGTGCTGGAGGTATATTTGGAACAATAATTAACTTAACAACATCTGCATTAAGTAACGGATTTACCGCAACAGTTGAAAATAGCGAAATCAGTGCAAGTGGATATGGAGAAAATATTCATACTGGAAATGATAACGCGGTTGCCGCAGGTGGATATATTGGATACAATCAAGCATTTAATATAAGCAACTCAAATATATTTATAATTAATTCAACTATAAACACAAATGCAAAAGACAATTCATATAACGAAGCATATTCAGGTGGTATATTTGGATTAATAAAACTAACTAGCGATAATCCAGAAGTTGGTTCCTTAAATAATTTAATAGTAAACAAAACCACTATAAACGGAAAATATGCTGGTGAAATACTAGGCGCAGCATATGACTCATACTATGCATCTGGGAGAAACCTACTAAATGTTACTGGAAAAGGATTGATAAAAGAAAATGAAGTTAATTCTACTAATGAAGTATATGATAAGCATTTAGGAGTAAAAATAAATAAAGCATATATAACATTAGATATTATAGAAAAATACAAAGTTTACTTTGAAACAAACGGTGGAACTGAAAAAGAATATGAAACTGTAGATGTATATTCAAAAGTGAATAAACCTCAAAATATAGAAAAAGAAGGATATACATTAGATGGTTGGTATACAGATGAAAACTTTGAAAATGAATATAATTTTGATAATAAAATAGAAAACGATATTACTTTATATGCTAAATGGAAAGAAATAGAAAACTCAAATCAAGATGAAACAGATAAAGAAAATAGTGAAAATATAGAAAAACCAAACACAGAAGAAATAGAAAACCCACAAACTGGAGATAATATTTCTACAAGCATATTAATATTCGCTATTTCAATACTAGGATTATTAAGTAGTTCAGTATTATTAAAGAAAAATAATTAATAAAACTCCACTAAAAATAGTGGAGTTTTATTACGATAAAAAATGAAATAAAATAACTAATTTAATAATAATTTAACTATACTCCCTTCTTTCGCTTTAGTATTTTCCATAGGAGAAGAATCAATAACCGTATCACCACTACCGGAATACTCAACCATAAATCCATTTTGTCTAAGCAAACTACTAGCTCTCTTCTTTGAAAGCCCAAGTATTTCAGGAATAGTAACATATCTTACATCTCCCCATCTATAAACTCTAGGAAGTCCCTCATCACTTTCTTCCAAATCATATATATTAATTATTTCCTCAAAAACATTTCTTGCAATAGGAGCGGATACAACACCACCATACTGGGTAACCCCCTTAGCATGGTCAATAGCGATATAAATAACATATTCTGGATCATCCGCCGGCATAAATCCAATAAAAGAAAGAACATAATTTCCAACCATATATCTTCCATCTGAACCTACCTTTTGAGCTGTACCAGTTTTACCACCAACGCGATATCCTTCAATGTAAGCATTTCTTCCGGAACCATTAGCAACAACACTTTCAAGAGAATACCTAACTACATTACTAGTTTCGCTAGTTATAATATTCTCTTTTTTTAAAGTAGGGGATACTTCATTATCACCATATTTTAATACGATAAAGGGTTCAAACAACTTTCCATCATTAATAACAGCACTTAGGGATGCAACTTGTTGTATAGCGGTTACACTAACTCCTTGACCAAAAGCAGTAGTAGCAAGTTCAACAGGACCGATTTGACTATCTTTAAATAAAATACCGGTAGCCTCACCATTTAAATCAATACCAGTTTTTGATCCAAACCCAAGAGCCTTAATATAGCTAAACAATTTTTCCTTACCAAGTTTTTGACCAAGAACAACAAACCCTGGGTTACAAGAGTTTTCAACTACCTGCAAAAAAGTTTGACTTCCATGTCCTTTATGTTTCCAGCAGTGAAGGGTAGCATTAGCAACTTTAATCTTACCACTATCATAATATTTATCCTCAAAGACATTTACAAGCCCTTCATTAACCGCAGCAGCTAGTGTTACAATTTTAAAAGTACTACCGGGTTCAAAATTAGACCATATAGCTAAATTTCTATTAATAACTTCCTCCGTATACTTTTGATAATTAGCAGGCTCAAAAGAAGGTTTAGAACTCATTGCTAATATTTCACCTGTTTTAGGACTCATAACTATTCCAATTGCTCCTTCTGCCTCATACTTACTCATCGCATTATTAAGTTCATTTTCAAGAGCAAGTTGAATATCTAAATCTACAGTTAAATAAATATCTTTTCCATTAGATGGTTCATCATATATCTCTGCAAGCTCAAGTCTATTTCCTCTACCATCAGAATAATACTTAATACTTCCATCTTTACCAGTTAATATATCATCATACTTTAGCTCAAGCCCACTTAAGCCTTGATTATCAATCCCAGTATAACCAATAACATGAGATAATACATCTTTATAAATATAGTTTCTTTTACTTTCTTTAAGTAAATATACTCCATCGAAATCAAAAGCACTAATAGCCTCAGCCTCTTCAAAACTTAAATTTCTTCCCTCAGGATGTACCCTTTCAATAACGGTTCTTTTACTAACATGTCCAAGCATATCTTCAAATGAAACATTTAAAACATTAGAAATCTTTTTAGCTACCAATTCCTTATTAACTATTTGATTTGGAACAAAAAAAAGTCCTACCGTAGTTTGATTATCTACAATAACTTTACCATTTCTATCAAGTATTTTACCTCTATCTGCTTCAACAGGTAAATTTCTAACCCATAAATTATTGGCCAAACTATTAAGTTCATCATACTTAATTACTTGAATATAAAAAACTTTAAATAATATAAGAAAAAAAATAGCAAAAACAATTACTAAAATAAGTTTAATTCTATTATTTTGTTTTAACTGAAACATATTTTCACCTAGTGAATTATATTAATAAAAAAAAGAAGTATTACTTTTAAAATTCGTAATACTCAAGTTCACTAGGTATATTATCATGAGGTATTTCATTTTTATGATTTTCCGGATCACTTGGAATCATAGATAAATAATCCTGCATCATAATAGGGGAGATATCATTTTCATCTGGAACATTAATAATTTGTAATTTATCATCATTACTTACTTCATAATTATTATTATCTTCTTTCATTAATTTTTCGGTGGTAACTTCTTCATAATTACTTAAATCATTTTCTAAATCAACAACCTTAAGTATTTCAGAAAAAGAAGTATCTCCATTTTTAACTTTTTCAAGTCCATCTTGAAGCAAAGTCTTAACATCAGAAGAGTAAACAAGTTTTCTAAGTTCACTTTTAGGTTTACCACTAGTAATAGCATCTTTAATATCTTCATTAAGTAATAATACTTCAAGTATGGCAATTCTATCTAAATATCCTTTAAAGCAATGAGAACATCCATTAGGATTAGCATCATACATTTGATTAACATCAATACCTAGCATCTTTTTAAATACACTTTTTTCATACTCAGTAGTATCTCTTAACTCTTTACAATGAGGACATAACTTTCTAGCAAGTCTTTGAGAAATAATACCAGTAAGTGCACTACCAAGTAAATACCTCTCAACATCCATATCAGTAAGTCTCTCAATAGTATTTAGTGAATTATTAGTGTGTATAGTAGAAAGAACTATATGACCAGTAATAGATGCTCTAACCGCAATTCTAGCAGTTTCATCATCACGAATCTCACCAATCATAATTATATTTGGGTCTTGTCTTAAAATACTTCTAAGAACATTGGCAAAAGTAAGTCCAATTTCTGATTGAACTTGCACTTGGTTAATCCCAGCAATATCCATTTCAATTGGATCCTCAACAGTAATAATATTAACATCTTCAGTATTCATCTTTTGTAAAATAGAATAAACAGTAGTACTCTTACCAGTACCAGTCGCACCAGTAACCAAAATAATACCATTAGGGATTTTACACATTTTATCTATAACTTTAAGATTATCTTCACTAAAACCAAGAGTTTCAAGTCCTTGTAAACTCTTTGAATAATCTAGTATACGAATAACTACCTTCTCACCATTATTAGTAGGTAAGCTTGAAACACGAAGATCAAGTAATCTATTACCAATCTTACTTTTAATCGCACCATCCTGTGGAAGTCTAGTTTCCATTATATTCATACCAGCGATCATCTTAATACGTGATATCATATTTCTTTTATATGCACTAGGAATAGTTCCATAATCAGTAAGAACACCATCAATACGCACTCTTATTCTTACATTATCCTTCGTTGGATCAAAATGAATATCACTAGCATTTCTTTTAACCGCATCCATAATGATTTCGTTAGCGATTTCAACTATAGGCATTTTTTCAAAGTCAAACTCTTTCATATATCAACCTCTTTGTATTCTAAAAATATTATACATTAACTTAAAAATAATTACAACACTAAGATTGTTTTTATAAAAAAAATTTGATATACTTAAAACAAGGTAAAGGATAAATTATTATGAAAAATAAAAAAGGTTTTACATTAATTGAATTACTCATAACTTTAGCAATAATGGCATTATTAACAGTGGTTATAGTCCCATTAATAACAAATATGAGAGATGATATGATAAATAAATCATATGAAAGTAAAAAGAATAATATATATTCAGCCGCTAAAAACTGGGCATATGATAACTTAAATATGATAAACACTAACGGGCAGTGTACATATGTAATAATTGACGATTTAATAAAAAAATCCTATATAGCAGGAGACTCAAAAGATAAGACAGTCATTACTGACCCAAGAACTGGAGAGGCTATGAATGAACTTATGGTATGCGTAACAGCAAGTTATAAAACCGTTACCGATAAAAATGGAAATACCAAAACAGTAATCGTATATAACACGGAGTTAAAAGATGAAAACGAGTAAAAGTTTTTGGTTAGTAAAAAAAGAAGATGTTTCACAAGAAGAAAACTTCATAAACAAAATATTAATTAAGTCAGGATACATATATAAAAACGCATCAGGAATTTATACATATCTTCCATTAGGCGTAAAACTAATTGAAAACATTTGTAAGATAATAAATGAAGAATGTAAGAAAATAGACGCAAGCAAGTTATCATTTCCATCACTTGTTCCAACTAATGTTTTTGATTTATGTGATAGAAATGAATTATTGGGAAAATCACTTTACAATGTAATTGATAGAAATAATAAATCATATACATTATGTCCAACACATGAAGAACTTTTCGCAGAAATAGTCAAAATGAAAGTTAAAAGTTATAAAGATCTTCACTTTATACTATATCAAATATCAAACAAATATCGTGATGAAGAAAAAACTAATAAAGGTCTTATAAGAAAAAAAGAGTTTTTAATGTTTGATGCATATAGCTTTGATACTGACGAATCAGGTTTAGATATAAGCTATGATAATATGTATCATGTATTTAAAAAAATATTTAGAAAACTAGGATTAGACACAGTTGTATGCACTAGCGATCCAGGAACAATGCATGCATATCTTAGTGAAGAGTTTCATGTAATCGGTCCATATGGTGAAAATGACATTGCAAAATGTACTAAATGCAGTTTTATTTCAAATATTGATATAGCAGAGGTAAAACCAGAGCCAAAACATAAAGACAAAAAGATTGAAAAACTAAAAAAAGTATATGTGCCAAACTTAAAAACAATAAAAGATATAAGTGATTTTTTTGATGTAAAAGAGCATCAAATATTAAAAACATTAATATATAAAATAAATAATAGATATAAAATGATTCTTTTAAGAGGTAATGATGAAATAAATAATGCTAAACTATATAGAGCCTTCGGAACAGCAAACTTTTCACTAGCTACAGAAGATGAACTAAAAAGAATAGGTAGTACTCCAGGTTATGTTGGACCATTAAAATCAACGATGGAAATAATAGCGGATAACGCTGTTAAATACATGAGCAACTTTATAACAGGCTCAAATGAAAAAAATTATTATTATCAAAACGTAAACATACCATTTGATTTTAAAGTAAGCAGATATATGGATTTAAAACAATTTGACAAAAATACAAAATGCCCTAAATGTGGTAGTGAAATAGAAATGTTAAAAGGACTTGAAATAGGAAATATATTTAAAATTGGAATGGCTTTTACTAAAAAAATAGATGCTTCATACACCAATGAAAAAAACAAAAAAAACTATATACATATGGGTAGTTATGGAATAGGTATAGATAGATGCATCTATGCACTAGCAGAAAAATATCATGATAATAAAGGCCTTACATTACCGCTTTCAATCGCACCATATAAAATATCAATAGTCATAGCAAATGTAAATGATAAAGAAAGTAAAAAATACGCAGAAAATCTTTATAATAAATTTATGAATGATAACATAGATACAATATTAGATGATAGAAAAGAAACTCTAGGTGTAAAACTTAATGATATGGAATTGATCGGAGTACCTATAATAATTATTGTTGGTAAATCATTAAATATGAATAAGGTAGAGATAAAAATAAGAACAACAGATAAAAAAATATTAATAGATAAAAATAGAATATATAATAATATTAAAGAAACTATAAAAAAACTTAATTTATCATAACACAATCACTTGAATTTAAACAATTTTAGTGGTATTATTTACTTAACTTTTTTGAAGAAGTAGTAGTGATATAAAATTTATTTTTAGAGAATTGATAATATGGTGAAATATCAATAAATAAATAATCACGAATTCACCTTCAGTTAAAAAGAACGTAATTTGGCGTTAACAAAATAAAGAAGCATAAAATATTATGAAATAAGGTGGTACCGCGGAAATTATTCGTCCTTAATTTGTAATATTTTTTATTTTAAGGAGGAAACATGAAAGAAAAATTAGAAAAATTAAAATTAGAAGCACTAAATGAAATATCTAACTGTAGTGACGAATCATCACTTAACAATACTAAATCAAAATATTTAGGTAAAAAAAGTGAGTTCACTATAGTTATGGCAAACATGAAAGACCTATCAAATGAAGAAAAAAAAGAAGTTGGAATGTGCGCAAATGTTTACAGAACTATACTTACAGAAAGTGTAGAAAATAAACTAAAAGAAATAAAAGAAAAAGAACTAAATGAAAGACTAGAAAAAGATAAAATAGATATTACACTTCCAAGTACAAAAATAAATGTAGGAACAAAACACCCAATAAACATGGTTATAGAAGAAATGGAAGACTTATTCGTATCAATGGGCTATGATGTTGTAGATGGCCCTGAAATTGATAGTGATCTTCATTGTTTTGAAATGCTTAATTTACCAAAAGGACATCCAGCAAGAGATGCTCAGGATAGTTTTTATATAACTGAAGAAATGCTGCTTAGACCGCATACAAGTCCAATGCAAGTAAGAAGTATGCTTGCAAATGTAGAGAAAAAACCTTTCAAATTAATCTGCCCTGGAAAAGTATATAGAAGAGATGATGATGCAACTCACTCTCATCAATTTACTCAAATAGAAGGACTAGTTGTTGGCGAAAACATATCACTAGCTGACCTAAAAGGAACACTTGAAATATTTGTTAAAAAAATGTTCGGAGAAGATAGAACAATTCGTTTTAGAGCAAGCTATTTCCCATTTACTGAACCAAGTTATGAAGTAGACGTATCATGCTTTAGTTGTAACGGTAAAGGATGCCCATTATGCAAACACACTGGATGGATAGAAATATTAGGTAGTGGAATGGTACATCCAAACGTACTTAGTATGTGCGGATTTGATCCTAAAAAATACACAGGATTTGCATTTGGTATAGGTATAGAAAGAGTAGCAATGCTCAAATATGGAATAAATGATATAAGATTATTTTATACAAATGATAAAAGATTCTTACATAACTTTGACAGAAAGGAGATATAATATGAAACTTAGTAGAAGTTTTTTAAGTGATTATGTAGATATAGAAGATGATACAAAATCTTTAGCTGAAAAAATGACAAGAATAGGCAATGAATATGACAGCATAAATAAAATAGCAAACTGCACTGGACTAGTAATCGGAGAAATTATTGATGCAAAACCACATCCTGATAGTGATCATTTAAATCTTTGTGTTGTAAAAGTGCCAGAAGAATTAAATATAGTATGCGGTGCTCCTAACGTTAGAAAAGGATTAAAAGTAATAGTAGCTCTTGATGGAGCTCACCTTCCAGGTGGAGAAATCAAAAAAACAACAATCGCTGGATATGAATCAAATGGAATGATTTGTGCATTATCAGAACTTGGATTAGATCAAAAGTTTTTAAAAAAAGAAGACAGTGAAGGTATACATGAACTTCCAAATGATGCTCCTGTTGGAGAAGATGCTATAAAATATTTAGGATATGATGATGAAATAATAGATTTTGAACTAACAGCAAATAGAGCGGACCTACTTAGCATACTTGGTCTTGCATATGAAAGTGCTGCATTATATGGTAAAAAAGTGTCTTTACCTCAAACTGATTATAAAACTATAGATGAAAACATAACAGACTCATATAAACTTAATATACAAACAGATAACTGTTATACTTTCTTAGCAAAAAAAGTAAAAAATGTAAAAATGAAAGAAAGTCCATCATTTATAAAAAATAGACTTATGGCATCAGGAATAAGACCAATAAACGTAGTAGTAGACATATCAAACTATGTAATGCTTGAAACTGGTCAACCACTTCATTACTATGATGCTGATAGACTAGGAAATGTCATCGGATGTAAAATGGCTGAAGATAAAGAAATAGTTAAAACACTTGATGGAAACGAAAGAACTCTAACAAAAAATGATATAGTAATTATTAATAGCGAAAACAAACCGGTAGGTTTAGCAGGAGTAATGGGTGGATATGATACTGAAATAGAAGAAAACACTCAAAATATACTTATAGAAGCGGCAATATTTAACCCAATAAATATAAGAAACACTTCTAAAAAATATTTAAGAAGTGAAGCAAGTATAAGATTTGAAAAACCACTTGATGTAAATAGAACATACTATGCACTTGAAAGATCATGCTACTTACTTGAAAAATATGCTGGTGGAGAGGTTTGTGATGGATTGCTAGAACATAACACATTATCAAAAGAAAACAAGAAAATAAATATAACTCTTGATAAAATATGCAGTGTACTAGGGTTAGAAATTTCTCAAAACGAAGTACTAGAAGTATTTGAAAAATTAGGATTTAAATCAAACTTCTCAAACAACACATTTGAAGTAGAAGTACCAAGTAGAAGAGTAGACATATCAATCGAAGAAGATTTAATCGAAGAAGTAGGTAGAATATACGGAGTAGACAACATACAAAGTCATCTTCCTGTATTTCAAAGTACACCAGGTAAAATAGATAAAAGAAAAAGAATAATAAGAGATAAAATGGTATCTTTTGGATTAAACGAAGTAATAACATATAGCCTAATAAACGAAAAAGATATATTCAAATTTACTAATGATGAGTTTGGATTAATAAAAGTACTAGACCCTATGACAGAAGAAAGAGTAGTACTTAGACACAGTATTTTATCTTCCTTATTAAATGTATATGATTATAATAAAGCTAGAGGGATAAAAGATTTAAATATATTTGAAATAGGAAAGAGTTTTTCCAGTATTAATGGAGAATATGTAGAAAAATACTTACTTAGCGCTTTAATGACCGGAGAATATACAACTGGCCTTGGATCTAAAAGCTATGATTTCTATTATGTAAAAGGAATAGTAGAAAGTTTACTTGACCATCTTGGTTACAAAAATAGATATACATTTGAAATAAAAGAGTTCCCATGTGAAATGCATCCAACTAAAAGTGCTTACATAAATATAAACGGAGTAATAGTTGGCTTCTTTGGTTCTGTGCATCCAAACATATATAAAGAAGAAGTATATGTATTAGAAATAAACCTAGACACACTATTTAACATAAAAACAGGTAAAATAAAATATAAAGAATTTACTAAATTTCCAAATATAACAAAAGATCTAGCATTTATTTGTAATAAAGATATAACTTGCCAAGAAATAATTCAAACAATAAAACAAAGCGCAGGAAAACTTCTTAAAAATGTACATGCATTTGATTACTATGAAGGCGATAAAATAGAATCTAACAAAAAATCTATAGCATTTAAACTAACATTTGAAAGTTTTGATAAAACACTTACGGAAGAAGAAATAAACCCATTAATAGAAAAGGTAATAGAAAATGTAATGAAAAAACATAGTGCAATACTTAGGGATAAATAATGACAATGCATACTCACGAAAACTTAAAACACTATAATTATGAAGAAAAACGTTATATAGCACTAAGATATGGTAATAACAAAGGTAAAAGAATATTTCAAGCTAATAACCTGAAATTTATAAGGAACAATAGTGAATATAAACTATGTCAAATGATTCAAACTCATAAAAAACAAATATTTATTGATATACTTACAAATGAAGAAACCAATGATGAAATAACAGATATAAAAAACTTTGAAGAAATAATTCCTTACAAAGAACTAGCAAAGTATTCCTATGTAATTACAGATTCATATATAAAAGAAATATTAAATAATTTAAACGAAGACATAATCTTAACAAGATAAATTGTCTTCGTTTTTTATTTCATACTTTAACTAGAGATATTTACAAAAAAAACAAACTTTGCTATAATCAAATTATAATAAGGAGGGGTAAATGTATCCAATAAATGTAAAAAGTGAAATAAAACCACTAAAAAAAGTTTTAGTGCACAGACCTGGCAGAGAACTACTTAATTTAACACCAGATAGCCTTCATAGACTACTGTTTGATGACATACCATATTTGCCACAGGCCTGCGCAGAACATGACGAATTTGTAAGAATACTAAGAGACAATGGAGTAGAAGTTGTTTATCTTGAAGATCTTATGGAAGAAGTACTAAATCTAAATAGCGAAATAAGAGAAAAGTTCATAACACAATTTATTTATGAGGCAGGAATAAGAACGCCAAAATATAGGTCACTTGTATATGAATACTTATCTTCAATAGAAAGCAACAGATTATTAGTACTAAAAACAATGGAAGGAATAATAAATAACGAAGTAATTAAATCAAGAGCAAAAAAAGGAAAAAGCCTAGTAGATGCAATAGAAGAAGATTCATCATTTGTAGTAGACCCGATGCCAAACCTATATTTTACTCGTGATCCATTCGCATCAATTGGCAATGGAATATCGTTAAATAGAATGTATTCGATAACAAGAAATAGAGAAACAATATATGCTGAATATATATTCGAACATCACCCTGATTTTGCTGGAAAAGTACCAAAATACTTTAATAGATATTCACCATATAACATTGAAGGTGGAGATATACTAAACTTAAACGATCACATCTTAGCAATAGGTATTTCTGAAAGAACAAGCGCAGATGCAATTGAAGAATTAGCTAGAAATATATTTGAAGATACAACAAGTAAAGTAGATACTATTCTAGCATTTGAAATTCCAAATAAACGTGCATTCATGCATCTTGATACAGTATTTACTCAAATTGATTATGATAAGTTCACATATCACCCAGGAATAATGGGAACACTTAGAGTATTTGAAATAAAAGAAGATGGAGAAGGTGGAATAAACGTAAAAGAAAAAAATGCAAAACTAGAAAAAATACTAGAAGAATATTTACAAAAAGATATAACTTTAATCCCATGTGCTGGAGGAGATAAAATCGCATCAGAAAGAGAACAATGGAATGATGGAAGTAATACTTTAGCTATCGCCCCAGGAGTGGTAATCGTATACGATAGAAACAATGAAACAAACGAAGTATTAAGAAATGCTGGATTAAAAGTACTTGAAATGCATTCGGCAGAACTATCTAGAGGTAGAGGTGGACCTAGATGTATGTCAATGCCTTTAATAAGAGAGGACTAATATGAAAAAAAATATAGTAGTCGCTCTCGGGGGAAATGCACTTGGTAATACTCCAGAAGAACAATTACAAATTGTAACAAACACAGCTGTTTCTCTAGTAGACCTAGTAGAAGAAGGCAATAACTTAATAATAACTCATGGAAATGGACCACAAGTTGGAATGATAACTAAATCATTTGAAACATCATCAAAAGAAGAAAATATGCCAAACATGCCATTCGCAGAATGTGGTGCGATGAGTCAAGGATATATAGGATATCATTTGCAACAAGCCATATCAAAAGAATTAAAAGCAAGGAACGTAGATAAAAATGTTGCTACTATAATAACACAAGTAGTAGTAGACAAAAACGATCCAGCTTTTGATAACCCAACGAAACCAATAGGAAAGTTTTATACCAAGAAAGAAGCGCAAAAAGAAGAAAAACAAAAAGGATATACTTTCGTTGAGGATTCAGGAAGAGGCTACAGGAGAGTTGTACCATCTCCGATGCCTAAAGAAATTATCGAACTTGATCTTATAAAAGATTTAGTAGATAAAGGTAATATTGTTATAGTCGCAGGAGGAGGAGGAATACCAGTAATAAAAGATGGAAACAAACTTACTGGAGTAGATGCTGTAATAGATAAAGATAGAACAAGCGCACTTTTAGCGGACAACCTTGATGCTGATATACTACTAATTTTAACCGCTGTTAATAAAGTATCAATAAACTTTAATACAAAACAGCAAGAAGATTTAAACGAAATAACTGTCGAGCAAGCAAAAAAATATATGAAAAATAACGAATTTGGAAAAGGCAGTATGCTCCCAAAAGTTGAATCATGCATATCTTTCTGTGAAAATAATAATGATAGAGAAGGAATAATAACATCACTAGAACATGCTAAAGAGGCACTTCTTTATAAAAATGGTACACGTATAATAAGTCAAAAAGGAGGAGAAAAAATGACTAAAAAGAAAAAGAAAAAAGAAAGAATGAGTGCATTTACAATAATATTTTTACTTATAATATTACTTGCAATATTCACTTTATTCTTACCAGAAGCAACATTTATTGATGGCATTTTAGTAAATGGTAGTGGAGTAGTATCAGCAAAACTATCAGATGTATTACTCTCACCAATACTAGGATTTGAAAATGCGGTAGATGTATGTATATTCATACTAGTATTAGGAGGATTCTTAGCAATAGTACAAAAAACAGGTGCACTTGAAAACGGAATAAAAGCACTTGTAAAAAAATTAAAAGGAAACGAACTAGCATTAATACCTATACTAATGATTATATTTTCTATAGGCGGAACAACTTATGGAATGTTAGAAGAAACCGTTGGATTTTATGCTTTACTTGCATTTACAATGGTAGCAGCAGGAATGGATACAATAGTCGCAAGTGCAACAATACTTCTAGGAGCGGGTAGTGGAGTACTTGGTTCAACAATAAACCCATTCGCAGTAGGTGCAGCAATAAGTGCCTTACCAGAAGGAATAACAGTAAACCAAGGAGTTATAATAGCTCTTGGAACAGTACTTTGGTTAGTATCACTTTGCATATCAATGTACTTCGTACTAAAATATGCAAAAAAAGTAAAAGAAGACAAAGGCTCAACATTCCTATCACTACAAGAACAAAAGAAAATGGAAAAATTTGAAAAAGGAAATGAAAAAACAGATAAATCAGTATTAACAGGAAAACAAAAAATAACACTTTGGTTATTTGGTCTATCATTCTTAGTAATGGTAATTGGATTTATCCCTTGGGGAGAATTTGGAATAACAATGTTTGACTCATGGACAGGATGGTTAACAGGCTCACCTCTTGGAGCATGGTGGTTCTATGAAGCAGCAGCTTGGTTCTTAGTAATAGGAATAATAATAGGAATAATAAATAGATTTAGTGCAAATGAAATAATAGATGAGTTTATCGCTGGAGCAAGAGATATACTATCAGTAGTTTTAATAGTTGCAGTAGCTCGTGGAGCAAGCGTATTAATGAGTAAAACTTACCTAGATAACTATATAATATATAATGCAGCAGAGTTCCTAGAAGGAACAAGCCCTCTAATATTTACACCACTAAACTATATACTTCATATATTTATCTCAGTATTAGTTCCGTCTTCATCTGGTCTAGCATCACTTTCAACACCAATAATGGGACCTCTTGCAGCACATATTGGATATAGTGTAGAAACATCAATAATGACATTTGTAGCAGCAAACGGTCTTGTAAACCTAATAACACCAACATGTGGAGCAATAATGGGTGGACTAGCACTAGCAAAAGTAAACTATACAACTTGGGTAAAATGGTCATTAAAAGTAATAGCTACAATTGCACTAGCATCAGTATTGATCTTAACCGCAGCTGCAGTATTACTTTAAAAAGCAAACTAAAAAACCTATCAATAGGTTTTTTGTTTGTTCAAAATTACATCTTTCTGTAAAGTCCAATAGCTTTACCTAAAATAGATACATTACTTAAAATAATCGGTTCCATAGTACTATTTTCAGGTTGTAATCTAAAATATCCTTTTTCTTTATAAAATCTCTTTAAAGTAACAGAATTATTATCATCAAGAGCAACTACAATCTCTCCGTTATTAGCGGTTTCTTTTCTCTCAACAATAACAATATCGTTATTAAATATCCCAGCTTCAATCATACTATCACCAGAAACTTCTAAAGTAAATATTTCCTTATTTCTAGGAATTAAATATTTTGGTAGTGAAAAGAAATCATCTGGTCTTTCAATAGCTTCTATTGGATTACCCGCAGCAACCTTACCAAGTAAAGGAACACTTACAGTTTCATTCTTCTTATCTTCATACTCATTTGGTACACTAAGTTCAATAGTTCTAAACTTTTTCTTAGTTTGTTTTAAATATCCTTTTTCCTCAAGCTTTTTAACATGGACAAACATAGTAGCAGGACTTCTAAGTTCACATATATCACATAACTCTCTAATAGTAGGAGAGTATCCATTTTTAGCAACAAATTTTTTAATTATTTCTAAAATCTTATCTTGTTTTTTAGTTAATTTTTCCATTAAATCACTTCCTTTTTTAAATTTTTATAAATAAATCAAAATCAGATTTATATAATTCATGTTGTTTCGTTCTCTATATACATTTTAATGCTCATCACACACTGTTTCAATAAATATATATAGCATTTTTGAAACAAATCTTTAATATAAATAATTGTAAAGTTTTTGCTATATTTAAAACCAAATGACATTAACTAATTTTATTTATATCTTTTAATTCAATTTTCATAATTTCTAAATAATCTTTTTCAGCTTTAGTTAAATGATTCTTCATATATTTATCATACTCATTATGAGCTTTTTTTAAAGCTTCTTCATGAGAAATAGTACCTTTATTGTCTAGAATATCATTATGTGTCATCTTAAGAAAACTATTTAATTCATCAATCCAATCTTGCATTGTCATTACTTTTCTTTTTAAGGCGTTAATTTCAGCAACATCAAGATATGCAGATACTAGTCTATTTAATACTTGTAATTCATCAATTGTTAAATAATTTTTAGCAATTTCCGTTTCCTTTTTCGTAGGGAGATCTCCTTTAAAATTAGTCAAGCCTATATTATTTTTGTTACTGTCAACTCTACTATAAACAATTTCAGCAGCAGTATTATTTGAAACAGCATAGTGCATCTTATTTTGAACTGTTTTAAAGAAATTTAATGTGATTTCAGTTTGTGGATTATAATCAATAGATGTTGAATATATATCTAATATTTTTCTCCAAAAAACTTTTTCACTAGACCTTATATCTCTAATTTTATCTAATAGTTCATCAAAATATGAATCATTACCATTATTTTTAAATCTTTCTTCGTTTATATTATATCCTTTTATTAAATAATCTTTTAATTTTTCATTAGCCCATATTCTAAATTTAGTACCTTGATTAGATCTTACCCGAAAACCTATAGCAATTATCATTTCAAGATTATAATAATTAATATTATATGATTTACCATCTTTTGCAGTTGTTCGGAAATTCCGAATAACTAAATCTTTGTCTAATTCTTGTTCTTTTATTATATTTTTTATATGTTCATTAATTGTTGATTTTGCTTTATCATAAAGTTTGCTTATTTGTTCTTGAGTTAACCATACATTTTCATTTTCTAAAAATACTTCAACATTAACATTATTGTCAGATTCATATATTATAAAACTGTTATTTAAATTACTATTCAAAATATCTTCTCCCTTCGTTTAATTATAGATATTATAATATTTATTTTTATTATTTTTTATCTAAAACATATTGTCAAAATGTTAAAGTTTTAATATTTTTTCTTGTTTTTCGCTATAAAATATTAATTAAATCTTTCGTTCTAACATCACTCCTTCTCTAGATAAAATAAACCAAATCACTTCCTTCAAACATATCTTAACACACAAACAAATAGTTGTCAAATAGCCTAAATTACATTTTTAAAATTCTCTCTATTCCTAATCGTAGATTCTTCAAGTAACGAAGATGCTTTCAAAAGAGAAATCGCTCCATACTTTAACTTAATATCATCAATTATCTTATAATATTCATTACTTTTCATATCATCTTTATCAAACAAAGAAAGCTGATTAGCGCCCCTTTCTTCTAGAGAACTAAATGAAATACTAACCTTACGAATAGGTAAAGCCTCAACATGCTTTTCATATAAATATCTTATAACCTCATATAATTCTCTAGAATTATCACTCGCATGTTCAAGTCTCATCGTATCATAAAACTCTTTTTCTAAATCGCGTGAATACTTAATCTTTAAATAAACCTTTCTAGTATACTTATTATTATCTCTTAATCTTTTGCAAAGCATATCAACCATTTCTTTAATAATTAATAAAGTTTCAGTTGTATTATAATCTCTATATAATATTTGACTCATATTAAAAGACTTTTCTTTAGGTTTCTTATTTCTATCTTTAACTGAAACAAAATCAATCCCATTAGCTTTACACCATATTTCATTACCAGCAACATTTCCAAAACGCTTAATATAAAAATCCCTAGAATAATTATTAATATCACCAATCTTATTTATTCCAAGATTATTAAGTTTTTTCTCTATATTTTTACCAATTCCCCAAAGTTCACTAAGAGGAGATATATTCCAAAGTTTACTTTCAACATCCTTATAAGTCCATTTAGCAATAAAATCTTTACTACTTTTAGCTTCCAAATCAAGAGCAACCTTAGAAAGAAGAATATTTGGTCCAATACCACAAGTAGTAGTAAGTCCCGTTTTTTCTTTAATTCTATTCATAATATCCCTAGCAAGCTCATAATCACTTTTCCTATAATAATTCAAATAATCAGTAACATCAATAAACACCTCATCAATAGAATATACATGAATATCTTCCTCAGCAACAAACTCCTTATAAACATCAATAACATCATTACTTACCTTAGTATATAAACTCATTCTAGGTTTAGCATAAATAATATCAATATTTTTAGGAAGCTCAAAAAGCCTACATCTAGAATTAATACCAAGACTTCTAAGATAAGGACTAGCCGCAATACACATCGCACCATCACCACGTTCCTTATCAGCTACAACTAAAGCAACTTTAAAAGGATCAAGTCCTCTATTAATACATTCAGCAGAAGCAAAGAAACTTTTAATATCAATACTTAAAATATTTCTATCATGATAATAATTCATAATGTCCTCCTAAACAAATGTTATCACACAAACAAAAGTATGTCAACAAAAAACGACGTTAAATTCGGAGAAAACGTCCCTTAAAGAATAAAAGGGGCGTTTTTAAATGGAAAGGCCCTAAAATATCCAAAAAAATCAAATAATAACTATACAAAAGTAATAAAAAAAGGTATAATAACAATGCTTTTTGAGAAAAA
>JAFQID010000020.1 GCA_017397685.1 Bacilli bacterium
ATCGGATGAAGAGGAAAAAGACAATCCTTCTGATGAAGATAATAGTGAAGAATCAAATGAAAATGATACAGATGGTTCTTCTGATGAAGATAATAGTGAAGAATCGGATGAAGAGGAAAAAGACAATCCTTCTGATGAAGAAGATGATGATGGTGCTGGAAATGGAGGATTTAATAATGGTGGTGGTTCAGGTGGTTTAAAATCTGATGGCCAATCCGGAAATTCGAATGATAATACTTTTACTGAATCTTATGATTTTCATGAAGAACAATATTCATCTGAATTAAATGATGTTCAGCAACAGGCTACAAAATTGCAGCAAGATGTTTCTATAGATGAAATTTCACTTGTTGCGGCTGTTAATAAAATCAATTCTTTCGATGCAAGTTCTATTGAATCCTGTGTTAGTGGAATAATTTCATCATTAAATGGTTACAATAGATTAAGAAAATTTTATTCTAGTGCCAATTTGATAATTTTGGGCGAAGGTGTAAAAAATTTTTTGTCTTTAGCAGATGTTTCGTTTTCTAGTATAAAAGAGAATCTAAATAAACTACTTGAAAAATTAAGGCAATCAAATCCTGTTTTCGATGAGTATGTTGGGTTTATGTCTATGAATGATCAATTTGGTGATGATGGAGCTTTTGAATTACAAAAAAAATTAGAAGAAATGGGTGCTACTAAGGAAGATATAACTTCAATATATGAAGAGTTAAGTGCGTATGCTGCAAATAGTACTATAAAAAATCTTGAGAGTTTAGAAGAGGAAGATTATAATTATAAAGAGTCTTATTTTTATAATACGGGAGAAAGTAGAGAAAAGGTAAAGCAAGATTATATAGATTATGCTATGCAAATTTCTCAAAATTTATTTTTGGGATTAAATATCGGAATATATGATAAATTAGGAACTTCTCAACGGGAGATTAATAATTATACTGTTAAAAATTATTTAAATAAAGATTATTCTAATAGAGGTGATAATGAAAAAGCTCTTGTTGAAAATATATATCTTTATGAATTAGGTTTAAGTGATGATGAATTAACCCAAAGCGATATAGATACTTGTAATTTAATTACTGAGGATTATAGAAATTTATATAATACATCAGATTTTACTAATAGAGAACTAGATATTATTGAAAAGGCTGCATATATTGCTTCTTTTGATAAAGATGGTAATTTTAGATCTTTTGAAGATTTAACAATTACTGCAGATGAAAAAGAGATTGTTATTCCAGCAAGATCTAAACATGGAAATGAATTGTTTGATTTTTTCACGGAAATTACTGAAAAAAAAGATATTAGAGAAAGAAGTGAACTTGCCGAATATGTTTATTTAAATCATGAACTTTATGATATTGAAAGAATTAATTTAAATGATGCTACTGATACGTTATATTCAATAATAGGTACTAATGAAAATGGTAAAAGTGTTACAACTGTTGATGAAAATGAGCGAGATAAGATAATAGATGATTATAATGATGCGGTAGATAGTTATTTTGGTAAAATTGATGATATTCAAGTTTTTAATATGGTATCTGTTTTACAAAATTATAATAGTGGTAATATGGATTTATATTATCAATATAGAGAAGGATATGATACTATACTTAATTTTGATATGTTCTTTAATGAGGAGGTTAATAATAGATATATTGATTTTAAGGATTCTTTGGTATCTAATGATATTGCTAAAGGAGAAAGTCATGCTTTGGCAGAGGAAATGAGAGACTATCATACTAATCTTTTAATTAGTGAAGAAAATGAATTATTAAATTTAAATAAAAAAAATAAAAATGACTTATTAGGAGAAAGACTATCTTTAGCTAACGCATATGATTGGGATAAATATCAAGTAGAAATTGATGGTTATGATGAAAAAATTAAAGAAAATGAGGAAAGATTACGGTATTTAAATGATGAATCAATAGCTATTAAAGAAAATATTAAAAATTTATATATGGATAATATTTTTAAAAATGAACAAATGAGTGATTTTTCTCAAAATGTATATTCTAGAATAGCGGGAATTGGTCACGAAGGAGATTCTGTAAAAATTTTGGAAGATGGTAGGCGTTTACATTCTTCTGGAAAGATTGTTTGTATTGATAAAAATGGAAATAAAATTGATGATGTATCTGATGAAGAAATAGCATTGGCTATGTTTTCTGATTCTAAAGCGGGTGTTTTAGCAAAAGAGGCACATGAAGATTATCTTTCATCTGGAGTTCTTGATTATTATGAAAATCTTTCTTTCTTGAGAAATAATGCGAGTTCTGAGGATGTGACAAGGCTTATTTGTTGTTTAAATTATATAAATAATACGGCTTCCAATCAATTACCTAATTATATTAAAGAATTAAGTGATATTGGTTTTGAAATGGAAGCAAGCAGACTTGCAGATAAATATTTATCTCAATATGACGTTGATACGAGAATAGAAAAAGTCGCTGTTGGATCATGGCTTTCGGCAATTATTCCGGCTGTTCATGGCATTAGTGAACATATCAAGGGCTATGGTAATCTACTTGGTGGCGCTGATGGAAAAGCAACTGTAGAAGAAGCTAAGTGGAATTATATAATGAGTGGCGTTAAAGATATTTCTGATGTTGATTATTATGTAATGCAATCTTCTATAAGTGTTGGGAATATGGCTATTCCAATTGCTGCTTCAGCTTTGACACATAATCCTAATCTTGGTGTAATGTTAATGGGACTTTCTGCTATGGGAAATAATATGGAATCGGCTTTACAAGAAGGTATGCCATATAATGCAGCTGTTGTTTATGGTGCTTTAACTGGTGCTTCTGAAGCACTTTTGGAAAAGGTTATTGGTGGTATTCCTGGGTTAAGTAATGCTGCTACTATTGGTGCTAGAGGTGTAGTTAAAAATTTGATTGGTGAATCCAAAGAAGAAATGATTCAAGAAATGTTAGATCCAGCATATAAAGATTTTGCTAATTGGTTATTTCCTAGTGATGATTTTTCTAGTTTTAGGGATTATGAATCAGTATTTGATTATATAAGTGATTACGGAACAAACAAAATAAACTGGGAGGCAGTAAAAGATGCTGGTATTTCGGCATTATTGACTGCTGGTTTATTTAATAGTGGAAAAATTATGTATGCTGGAAAGTCTTATATGTTAACCGGTGATTTTGCAACCATTGAACATTTACAAAATAAGTATAGCAATCTTAATTTAAGTAGTGCTAAAGTACAAGAAATGTTAAAGGTTGATTTAGATATTATTTCTAGAAGTGGAACAGATATTAGTTTACTTAGAGATAAAATTATGTCTGAAGAAGGTTTTCTTGATGATTATAATAAATTTAAAGAAGAAGCAAAAAAATCTATGAATGATGTAGAAAAAAGTTTTTCAATGTCAGATTACGCGACAATGAAAGCTATTGATCTTATTAGTGTTGAGTTTGATACTTTAAATAATTTGAAAACAGATTTAAATGCTGAAATGGATGAAGTTTTGTCTGAAATAAGTTCTTTAAAAGAAGAAAATAATAGTCTTGAATGGGATGAGGACAAAGAAGTAGTTTTAAATGATTTAAGAAAAGTAATTAATGAATATATAAGTTTGTCAAATGAAATAGAAATTATCGATACAAAACTTGGAAATAGAGTCAGTATTGAAAGTATTCAGGATTCTAATTCATCATTAGAAACTCAGTTAGATATGGTTTTAGATTCTATTAAAAATGTTGATTTAAAACAATCTCAAAAAGCTTTATTGGGTATTTCATTATTTAATATTCAAGATAGATTAAAAGGTAATTATGATAAATTAGAAACAGGATATAATGAACTTATAAACGAATATTTAAAAGATATTGAAGTTTTAAGTATAGATAAGAATAATACACAAAATATATCAAGAATTAATGAATTAAAAGAGTTTATTAATGAATTAAAACTTAATATTGAAGAAATAAATAAAAAAAGAAAAGTATTATATCAAAAGTTGGGTGTCAAAGAAATTTCTGGATATATTTCGGATAATGCTAGTGTAGTACAAGAATCGTCAGTTGACATAATTGAAAACAATCCAAATATTAATAAGGAATCAAGTGAATATAATGAATATATTTTAGCAAAAGAAAATTATGCTACTGCTACAAAAAATTATGATAACTTTTATCAAGATTTTGTAAAAGATAATAACACTATAAAAAATAAAGATTTATTAGAAAAAAAGGAAAAAGAATTACGAGCTGCTATGTTTAATGTTTATCAGGTTTTATTTGAGAAGAAAAATATTTTGCTTGCTAGTATGAATAAAGATGTAAATGTTGAAAGTGTTAAAGATGCAGACAATTCAAATTTAACATCTGTTACAAAAGAAGAAGTGTATGATATTTTAGTTGAAGAAAGTACTGTTAAAATTGATAAAGAATCTGATGAATATAAAGAAAATATAAAAAAATTAATTGGTTTGCTTGTTGCTGCAAGAGATTATAAAGCTGCTAAACAAGCTAATAATGTTATAGAAAACAAAGAACTTATAGCGGAGAGACGTTCTGATGTTGTTAATGCTCTTAAGAGTATAATTGAAAATAAAAAAAGTTTAATGGGAAATGAAAAAATTAACGAAGAAAACACATATGATGAAAATCCTATAGAAGTAGAAGAAATTAAATTAGATAATAATGTTCAAGAAGTAAAAACAAAATATATTGATGGAAATTATATAGAATTACAAGAAATTGAAACAACTGATAATGTTCAAGGAATAAATATAAAGTATCCTGATGATAATGTTTTAGTTGAGGGTGTAAGTTGTCAAATTGTTATGCCGAGCGCTTTAGTTGAATATTTAAATATTGATGGATTTAGTGATATATTTATTAATCAAAATGGTGTTTATGTTTTAAAAAAAGCGGATCCAAATACTAAATATGAAGTCTTAAAAACTATTGAAAATTTTTTAAGTTCGGAAATTAATGTTTGGTCATTAGGGGATGAAACACTTTTAGATACTTGGAATAATGGTGTAAAAAATTATGAAGATAGTTTTTTATCTCAGGCAAAAGTTTTATTTGAGCAAGGTAAGGTTGAGCAAGCAAATAATGTATTAAAGGATTTGATCACAAAAATAAATGATTTGAGGTATGAGTTGTTTAATTTGAAAACTTCAAATGAAAATTTTGGAGAATTAGTTGAAAATCAACCTGAAATAGAAATTAAAGAGCAAACAGTAAATGATATACAAACTAGTGAAGTTGTAAATGAAGCAAATAGTGAAACTTTTGATATAGATTTTCAAATTAAACAATGGGAAGATGAATTATTATATTTGGCTCAGAAGCAAGGTAAAACTTTGGAAGAATTATCAAAAACTAAAGGATCTGTTCAAACTATTTCAGAATATATTCAAAAAAGAGCTAGTGAATTAGCAACAAAGTTAAGGAGTCATGCAGAATCTATTGAACCAAAAATAACTTTGGATTTAATGGCATTGTGTAAAAAATATCAGTCTGCTGAGCTTGTTGGTCTTGATCATAAGTTTAAAGGGATAGAGAGATTAACTGGAAAAATTATTAATGATATTAAAAATTTTGGCAGTGTAGAAAATTCTGCAAATAATATTGGAGATAGTTTGCGTTATACGGTGAGAATTGATGATAAAAATTATGTTCGTTATGTCAGTAGTTATTTGCATAATTTAGAAAAACAAGGATATAAAGTTATTAATTTTAGAAATACATGGGCGAATAGTAATGCTACTTATAAAGGAATTAATACATCAATAAAAACACCAGATGGTGATATATTTGAGTTACAATTTCATACACCAGATTCATATAATACAAAAGAGTTTTTGAATCATAAGTATTATGAGTTATCTAGGAATCCTAATTTGGATTGGCAGATTGTTAGTTTGGCTAACAAAATAATGGTAGCTAATCAAACAAAAGTAGTTAATCCACAGTATGTAGATAATTTTAATTATTTTAACATAATGTTTACAAATATTCCAAAAAAATATGCTTATGATAAAGTAATATCTAAAGCAAGTTTAAATGGTACTATTCCGTCTAATTTAGTTATTGATGATATTAATGTTTTAAATTCGTTTGGTACAAATATTTTGGAAACAATAAAGAGTATTAAAAAGATTTATGGTGAAAATTCTGTTCAATATATTTCCGCTAAAAGTTTAGCTTTAAGGATGTATCTTCAATCTCAAGATATTAAATTGGATCCTTCAACAAATTATGCATATGATGATCCAAAAGCTTTAATTAAGAAAGTAAGTGAGATAATTAGTTCAACGGATGATGTTCCATATACATATTTTTTGGACGAGAATGCTGTTTTTGATTATTTTAAAGAACAATCAGAAGTGTGGAAGCAATATGAAAAACCAGCAATGGAATATGTAAATGAATTAAAAAAGAAAAACTCTTTTAATCATGGTTGGAGAGCATGGGCTGGTATAGCTGCAGATGAGTCAGTTGATTTAAATATTAGAAAGTTTGCTGCAATGAGGGCATTTACTGGACAAGGTTATATTACTATTGCTGAAATGATGAGAAATGGTGATCCTATTGATGATTCGATTTTTAGTGCAATATATCTTTTATCTGAAGAATTGTCTAGTTCTGTTCATACTGTAAATGAGCCGGTAGTTATGTTTAGAGGAGTGGATGATTTAAATTTCTTGTTTGAAAAGTACAAAAATGCTGGTGTGAAAGCTGATATTGATGCAATAAAGGTTCATCTTAAAAATCAAGGTTATTCTGCTTTAGAAATATATTCTGAAGCACAATTAAGAGCTTCTGAAAGTGATTTGTCTTTATTAGCTGATGGTTCTAAAATTATTGCTGATAATTCTTTTATATCTGCAACTCCACTTTATGGAAAAGGTTTTACATATAAGCAAGTTGTTGAAGTTATTAAGGTTCATCCTGGAGTTAAAGGTTCGTTTGTATCAAAATCATCACAACATTCTTCAGAATGTGAGTTTACATTTCAAGCTGGTGAAGGAAATAGAATGGTTATAGAAGGGGTAAAAAGAATTGGAAGTCAAATTTTTGTATTTACTGAAATTGTTCCAGAATAATATTATAATTAATTTATGATATAATATGATTATGTAAGTTTTTAAGGAGAGGTTTATGAATGATAAAATTAAAGAAGATTTAAAGGAGTTCTTTGGTGGACCAACTATTCTTGATGTTGGTGGACAAAAATTAACTGATGAAGAAATGATAGAATATTTAAAACATAGAAAAGAATTGATAAATAAACAAAAAGAACAAATATCTGCGGAAATGAAAAATAATCCTAAATTGTTTAATGTTGAAAATAAAACGGAAGTCATTTTTCATTCTCCCAGGAAATAAAGAAGGTGAGATAAGTGAAAGTTAAAGATGCTTTAATTGGTTTTTCAGTTGGTGATGCTTTGGGTGTTCCGATTGAATTTACTCATAGAAATAATGATGTTAATACTTACTTAAAAGATATGATTGGTTTTGGCTCTCATAATGTACCTGCTGGGACATGGAGTGATGATACTTCTATGACAATTGCTACGATGGATTCATTAATACAAAATAATGGAATATCATTAGAAGATATTATGGAAAAATTTGTCCAATGGCTTAGTATGAGTAAATATACTGCTACTGATAAAGTTTTTGATATTGGTAATACTACATATAAAGCTTTACATAAGTATGAAACGAATCGTGATATAAAAACTTGTGGTTCTAACGAAGAATGGGAAAATGGTAATGGTTCTTTAATGAGAATGTTGCCAATAGCTTTATATTTATATTATAATAACTTTTCTGCTGAAAAAGAGGTAGATATTATTAATTCGGTATCTGCTTTGACACATGCTCATGAAATAAGTGTTTTAGGTTGCAATATATATTGTGATTTTATAAAACAATTGTTAAAAAATAAAGGTGATTATAAGTTAAGTTATGATTTTATAATCAATAAAGATTATTCTAAGTATTATTCTGAGCAAACAATAAACAAGTATAGTAGAGTTTTAAATGGAAGTATAATAGATTTAAATATGAGTGATATTAAATCCTCTGGTTATGTTATAGATACTTTAGAGGCTAGTTTATGGTGTGTCTTGAATAATGATTCTTATGAAAATAGTGTTGTTCAAGCAATTAACTTGGGAAATGATACAGATACTATTGGTGCTATAACAGGTTCTATGTGTGGAATAATTTATGGATTAGAAAATATTCCGGAAAGATGGATTAATAGTTTAAAGAAAATAAATTATTTGAACGAATTGTCTGAGAAATTTGAAACAGTTGTATTAGGAAAAAAATTAGAATTTACTGATAATTATTCTGATAAAGTTTCTCCTAGTATCTCTACAAATGTATCTTATTATCTTTTAAATGATTCAATTATTTTTATGATTGATAATGATTCAATGTTATTTTATAGATTAAATGAAAATAATGAATGGGTATTATCTAATGATTTGGTAAGTGTTTTTCATGATTCTGTATATAATTATGTAAAAGTAGATTCAAGTTATGTAGCTTCTTTTATTTCTCAAAGGAGTAAAAAATTATGATATATACTTCTGATGTAAAAAAAGCATTAAATTTAATGTATAATTCTCATATTAAGCAATATGATAAATCAGGTGTTCCGTATGTTTTTCATCCTTTTCATGTTGCTGAACAAATGGATGATGAAGATTCAACTATAGTTGCATTGCTTCATGATATTATAGAAGATACTGATGTGACTATAGAAGATTTAGTATCTTTAGGTTTTAGTGTTCAAGTAATTAATGCTCTTAAGTGTTTAACTCATTTGGAAGATGAAGATTATTTTGATTATATAAAAAGAGTATCTAATAATGAAATTGCTAAAAAGGTTAAAATCCAGGATTTAAAGCATAATATGGATTTAAGTAGATTATCGAGTGTTAGTGAGAAAGATTTACAGAGAGTGGAAAAATATAAGAAGAGTTTAAAATTTTTATTAGATTCATATGAAGATAATATAGGAAAATCTATATAGTTTTAAATTATAAATAAAGTGTTAATAATAATTTTTTTGCACTTTTTTTAAATTTAAAGTCTATTTAAAAAATGAACAAAGTTCCTTGAAATTATAATTTAAATAGTGTATATTAAAAATAGGAGGTAAAAAGATGAATCATAAGGTAAATAGTGTTCAAGCTTTACATGATGATGCGATGGCATTATATAATAATGTAGTAATAGGATCAGTTGATACAAGTGCTGATACATTAATTAATAATTTATATAATGGTATTCAAGTGTTGAAAGGATGCTGGGAAGGAAAGGATGCAGGAGTACAAATACAAAATGTAGTAGGAGTACATAATGCACTTGTTGGAATAAGAAATGCATTAGGACAATTAGCGGCTGACTCTTCTAAAATTGCAAGTAATTATAGAGAGATACAAAATGCTAATGGTGCTGGAATGGAAGCACTTAATGTGGTATATTCTGATAGTAAGACAGTGCTTGATGCATATAGTGATAATAGAGATACAATATCTATTACACCGGAGGCACAAAATGGAAAAGCAAGAATAGATGCTGCGAATAATAGTATGGATGGATTTATATCAGAGGTATCAAGATATTATCATTCAATCATGGATAACTGGACAGTAGGAACAGGAAGAGAAAATGCTGTTAATGCATTTGAAGGCTTTATAGCTAATTCAAATAGATATAAAGAGACATTGGCTAGTGTATCTTCAAGTATAGCTACTGCATTACAAAATTATACATTCTAAGAAGCGATTGCTTCTTATTTCTTAGGAAGAAATAGAAAAGTTTCTTTTTAAGAAATGAGAAGGAGTGGATGATATGAGTTGTTCTTGTCAAAGTAATATTAAAGCGTTAAAGGCGAAAATAGATAGACTTGAAAATTTGATTATAGAATTAAAAAAATTAGAATTGCAGGGAACTGGTTGCTATGATAATTTAAATGGTTCAGTATCTAATATGGAGACTCTTTTTATTAATGGTAAAACATATGATGAAGGGGTTTTATCAAAGTGTGTAGGTGCGATATCTAATTCAGTTTCTACATGTGCAATGTTAAGAGGAAAATGTAATGAAGAAATATCAAAATGCTATGAAGAAATTAGGCGAATTAACAATTTACATTCTGAACATATAGAAGATGAAGATAAAACAGAATAATTTTGATAATAATATATGCTTGAAAGGAATGATTTTTTATGGATTTAGATATAGATGTTGAAAGTTTTTTTTCGATTAATCTGTTAATTAATGCTTGCATTAGTGAGGTAAAAAGTTTTGCTAATAGTTTTTGCTCTTTAAATTTGAGTGATTTAAGTAATGTTAGTATTAATAAAGATGAGATAAATAAAGCTGTACAAGATTTGGAAACATTAGCATCTAAAATGGATAGAACTACAGAGTTATTTTGTTTAATTGACGAATCTAATGCAACTCTTTTTTCTACTATGAAAGTTCCTTATGTTCCTGTTTTTGGGGAAGAAAGTTTTGATTTTAAAGATTTGATTGTTGCTAAACCGGATTGGTATTCTCAATCAGAGTGGTCACAATTGATAATTGATACAGCTATGAAAATGTTTGAAACACAAAATGGAGAGTTTAGATATATAAGTCCAACAACAGCTAGGGAGGATTTTGGTACGGATGAAGATAATCCGAGAGTTTTAGCATATAATGGGGAGAAATATAATGGATATTATCATATTGACTGCAATGCATTTGTTTCTATTGTTCTTAATCAAGCACTAGGAATTGGATCGAAAAAAGCAAATAGTGAAGATGATTTTAAGTTTGTAGCTCCAGGTGATAGAGATTGGTATCCTTTAAAAGATGATGTAAAACAAATCGCAACAGGACTAACTTTAGATGAGGCATTAGAATTAGCTCAGCCGGGTGATATTTTAGGTTCAGTAGGTGATGGTGATACACATGTTCAAATATATGTGGGAGATGGGGTTGTAATTGATAATGGTAATGCTGTTCCTAATGCTCCTATATCATTAAGAACTAAAGATGGTCATCCACAAACTGGTAAAAAAATAAGGCATCAAAATGGAGTGTATACTATTTTGAGAGTTGATGAATCTTATATTTAATAATTATATGTAAATTGTTAAATAATTTTTGAACTAGATGAAAAACATCTGGTTTTTTTAAAAAGTAAAATTATAGTGTTTTTTATATTTTTTATAGAAATAATTTTATGTGTGTTGTATAATAATTAAGTAGGAGAAAAAAGTAAAATGAGTTTTAATATAAATAAATTGAAAAGCAATTTTTTGTTTTTGGTTATATCTATTGTTTTAATAGTTGTTTTTTTAGTTATTTCATTATTTGCAGGTGAAAGTGGTAGTTCTTTAGAAGAGGCTCCGCTTGGTGATGGTGAGGTTAATATTAACGGTCTTGTTATTAATGAGGTGATGACTTCTAATAAAGGTACTATTGCTGATGAGAATGGTAAGCTTTATGATTATATGGAGCTTTATAATGGTACTAGTGAAGATATTAATCTTAAAAATTATGGACTTAGTGATAATGGAAGAATAAAATGGGTTTTTCCTGAAGTTATTATTAAATCTAAGGAATATTTAGTTGTATTTTTAAGTGGTACAAATGAAGAGGGACTTCATGCTAAATTTAAATTAAGTTCAGCCGGTGGGGAAACTCTTGCGTTATTTAGTCCTAGCGGAAAAGTGGTTGATGGTGTTGATACGATTTCTTTGATAAAGGATACTGTTATGGCTCGCGATGAATCAGGGGAATGGAATGTGCAACTAAAACCTACTCCGGGGCACGAGAATACTGTTAAGGGGCATGAGGAGTTTATTGCTAGTTTGATTAGTGAAGATAATGAGAAGAGTATTATTATTAATGAGATTCTTCCTAATAATAAGGGTAATTTTAGAGATTCTTATGGTGAGTTTAGTGGTTTTGTTGAGGTTAAGAATGTTAGTGATAAAACTATTAATCTAGAGAATTATGCTTTATCTAATAGTTCTGATATTAATTTTAAATGGAAGTTTCCTAGTGTTAGTTTGAAGAAGGGTGAGGTACTTGTTGTTTATACTTCTAATAGAAATATTACAGAGGGTGAACTTCATGCGTCTTTTAAACTTAATAATGAGAATGGTGATGTTATTTTATCAAATAATAAGGGTAAGATTATTGATAAGGTAAGCTATGTTGGTATTGGTAATGGTTATGCATATATCAATACTGGAGAACATTTTGAGGTTGATAATAATGTATCTCCTGGTTATGCTAATAATGCTAGTGGTATTAAGAAGTTTCAAAGCAATTATGTCAAGACGCCAGAAGGTCTTGTTATAAATGAGGTAATGAATAATAATTATTCTTATTTGGCTCAAAATGGTGGTAATTATTATGATTGGATAGAATTATATAATAATGGTGATAAAACTATTAATTTAAGTGATTATTATATGACTACTAATACAAATAGTATTAATATGTATAAGCTTCCTGATGTTAAACTTAATAAGGGAGAGTATTATATATTGATGGCATCTGGCGATGAAAATCTTTCTAATAAGAGTTATAAGCATGCTAATTTTAATGTTTCTGATACTCAAAGTTTATATCTTGTAAAGGATAGGAAAGTTGTTGATTCTTTATTTGTTGCGAATGTTCCACTTGGATATAGTATGGGTAAAGGAAAAAAAAGCGGGGTATATTATTATAGTAATCCTACTCCTAAGAAAAAAAATGGAAGTGGGAGTCAAAGTATTTCATATAAGCCTGTTAGTAATTATGAGTCTGGAATATACAATGATGTTAAGAAATTGTCAGTTAAGTTAACTGGGACTGGAAAACTTTATTATACGACTGATGGGTCTGAGCCTACTACTTCGTCTAAGCTATACAGTAGTCCTCTTAGTATTAAGAAGACTACTGTTTTAAAAGTTAGAGCTTATGAAAGTGGTAAACTTAAAAGTGAGGTTGCTACTTATTCTTATATTGTTAATGAAAAACATAAGCTTGATGTTATGAGTTTATCTTTAAGTAAGAGTGATTTAAATTCTCTTCATTATAATGCTTGGACTGAAGGATATGAAAAGAAAGTTACCGCTGAGTTTTTTGATCTTGATGGCGGGGGATTTGAAATAGACTGTGGTCTTAAGTTATTTGGAGGTTCAACTCGTGGTCATGCGAAGAAGAGTTATGAGCTAAAGTTTAAGAAGAAATATGGTGATGGTGAGCTTAATTATCAAGTGTTTGAGGATAAAGATTATTCTGTGTTTAATTCTATTGTTCTTCGTACTGGATCTCAAGATGAGATGGGAGATGCTTCTAAGAAGACCTTGCTTCGTGATATAGTTGGAACTACTTTGGTTGAGGAATATACTTCTGTTGATGTACAAGCATATAGGCCTATTGTTCTTTATATAAACGGAGAGTACTGGGGTATGTATTTTATTCGTGAGAAGATTGATGAGACTATTGTTGGAAATCATTATAATGTTAAAGCTACTAAGAGTAATACAGATTTACTTAGAATTGATGGTCAAGTTAAAAGTGGAAGTGCTTCTAAATATAATAATATGATTAGTTTTGTTAGTAATAATGATATGAGTAAGGGTGCTAATTATAAAAAGATAGAAAAGCAAATTGATATAGAAAACTTTATTGATTTTTGGATTGCTGAGACATGGGTTAGTAATAATGATATTGTTAATGTTAGATTTTTTTCTCATCCTGATGTTGAGGATGGAAAATGGCGATGGATTTTTTATGATTTAGATTTTGCCATGTATAATACGAGTATTAATTATTATAATTTTTCTGTAAATCCTGGTGGAATGACTTCGCTTGGTTATTCTACTACTTTGCTTAGAAATCTTATGAAGAATAAAACTTTTAAAAAGAAATATGCCGAAAGACTTTCTTATAATCTTTTAAATACATGGAGTGAGAAAAATGTTTTAAAAAGAATAGATGAAGTAATTGATGAACTTACTGTGAGTGAACTTAAGAGGAATTTTGAAAGATGGGGTATGAGTTATAGTACTTGGAAATCTAGCGTTAATTATTTGAAAAGTTATGCTAAAAATAGAAATAAATATATGGTTAGTCAAGCTAAAAGTTTTTTAGGTTTATCTAGCAGTGAAATGAATAAATACTTTGGAGATGTAAAATGAAAGAGTATAAGTATAGAAATGAAATTAAATTTAAGATATCGGAGGGAGAGGCTAAAGCTTTGATTCAAAGGTTATCTACTGTTTTAGATAAGGATAAAAATGCATATTATAGTGATGGGTCATATTTAATTAAAAGTTTATATTTTGATGATATTGAAAGTACATCTTATTATGAGAAACTTGATGGGGTTCTATATAGAAAGAAATATAGAATTAGGATTTATAATAATGATAGTACTTTTATTAAACTTGAGAAGAAAATGAAACACAATAATATGACGGCTAAAGAATCGCAGTTGATTTCAAAAGAAATATATAGTAAAATATTAAATGGTAATATAGATGGGATAAGTTATGAAAGTGGAAGTTTGCTTGAGGAGTTTATTGCTAATTATAAATGTAAGTTATTAGTGCCATCTGTACTTGTTGCTTATCAAAGAATAGCTTTTGTTTATCCGGTAAGTGATGTTAGAATTACTTTTGATTTTAATATTAAGAGTGGTTTATATAATTATGATTTATTTGATGAAGAGAATGCTTTATATAGTGTTAATGAGAAGGGTAAAGTTGTTCTTGAAGTTAAGTTTAATGAAATATTACCATATCACATAGCATGTATTTTAGAGAGTGTTTCTAATTATAGAGAAGCAACAAGTAAGTTTGCTATATGTAGGAGTATAAAATAAAAGGAGTTTAAATTATGAGTGTTATTGATACAATTAAAAAATCTGTTTTAAGTAATTTTACTGGAACTATTACTGTAACTGATATGTTACTTTCTTTGATAGTTGCATTTTTGATAGGGGTATTTATTATTTATGTTTATAAAAAGACATATACTGGAGTAGTTTATTCTAAAGCATTTGCTTTATGTATATTACTTCTTGCGATGGTTACATCTATGATTATTAGAACTATAAGTTCTAATATATCTCTTTCTTTAGGTATGGTTGGTGCTTTATCTATAGTTAGATTTAGAACTGCGGTTAAAGAGCCTGTTGATACTGGGTTTATGTTTTGGGGTATTACAGCTGGAATTATGTCTGGTGCTGGACTTTATATACCAGCGCTTGCTGGATCACTAGGTCTTGGTGTTTTGTATTTTATAATATATATTGCTGGGTTTAAAACAACATCTAGATATTTGCTTGTTTTGAAATATGAGACTAATGCGCATGAGGAAGTTCTTAAAAAACTAAGAGGTGTTAAGAAGTTTAAGATTAGGAGTAAATCTATTTTAAAAAATCAAGTAGAGCTGTCTATTGAAGTTGATGTTAAGGAATCAAAAGGAAAAGTTTCTACGCAACTTGTTGATTCTTTTGGAATTATAGATGGAATGATTAATGCTAGTTTAATTGCTTATCAGAATGATTTTGGGGCTTAGGAGTTTTTTATGAAGAGTAAAAAGAGTGTTTTAAAAATTACGCCTATTATATATACTGTTAATATACTTGTTTTACTTGCGATTTTAGTTTTTTATGTTGCGAGGGGTGTACATTATTATTTAGAAGAAAATGGTAAAAAAGTAGGTAGTGATATTGTCTATTTTGGTGATTATATTACTAAGAAACAGAGTCGATTAGATGAGACTAAAGGTCTTGTTTATGATAAAGAAAAAAATATTTATGTTTATAAGGGCGATATAGATGATAATTATTTATATTATTCGGGTATTATGTATAGAATACTTGGTATAGATAATGAAAATAATGTTAGAGCTGTTGCGGATAAAAATGTAACTATTATGTATTCCGGTCTTAATAGAGGATATGAAAAATCATATGTTAGGACTTGGCTTAATATAATTGAAGATGAAAATCATAGTGGTATATATATGAATAATTTTTATGATTATGAAAGTATACTTGCTCATAGTTATGTGTGTAATGATGTAATTGATGATGTTAATAGTATCACTTGTGAAAATAATACTAATAATGATTATGTTTCAATATTATCTTTAAATGATTATAGTATTGCTGGTGGTAAGGAAAGTTTTTTAAATAATGGAGAAAACTTTTATTTAGCAACTATTAATAGTGAAAATAATAATTATGTGGTTAGTAATACTGGTGATATTATTCTAAATAATATTTATACTAGAGCTTATGGTGTAAGACCGGTTATTACTATTGATGCTAGTGTTAATTTACTTGCTGGGGATGGAAGTAGTAAAAACCCTTATATAATTGAAAAACATGATATTAATAGTTTAAGTGATGTTTATGTTGGTGATATCGTTAAAATATCAGGATCTAATTATAAAGTTATTTCAATAGGTGAAAATGTATTTGTTGCTGGAGTGGAATCTATTAAAGATGGTGAAGATGAAGTTTTAAAGAGTTTTGGTGAGAGCAATAAATATAGTACTTCAGGTAGTGCTGGAAAATATTTAAATAATGATTTTTATGAATCTTTAAGTGATAAAGATTTAATTGTTAAGAGTAATTATTATGTTGGTAATAATAGTATGTCTGATTTAAGTTATACTCTTAAATATGATAGTAAAGTAAGCGCTAAGGTTGGTATGCTTTCTCTTGGAGATTTATTTATTCATGAAGTTGGTGGTGTCTTTACTATTTCTAGATCTATTGAAAGTGATGATGTAATAGAAGTAATTAATAATGAAGGTAATTTATTTGGAGATTTTGTAAGTTCTAAATATGCGTTAAGACCAGCATTTTATTTAAATGGTAATGCTATTATTGAAAGTGGTAAGGGTACTAATGATAATCCTTATGTACTTGGAGGTATAGAAGATGAAGAAGAAACAAAAGAAGAGTAATAAGAAAACTAGTAAGTTTAGTATATTTTTAATAGTAATAGATGTTATTGCTATCTTTTGTTTTGCTCTTGCATATGGGCCGTTTGATCCTTTTAAGGACTGGCTTGTGACTACAGCGATGAGAACGGCAACTCATAGATATTTTGCTTATATTTTGTATGATGAAGAAATTGTTAATAGAGTACTTGATAATAATAAAGTTATTGAAGTAGAAGATGATACAGATACCTCTAAGATTATTTTTAATTCAAGTCCTGATACTGGGGTATATGAAAGTATATATGAGGAACAAATTCTTAAAAGAGATGAAGGTAATGATGTATATAAAATAGTTAATCTTAAGGGTGATGGATATAAAGGGTATATGGCTGTTATTTATGATCCGTCTAGAATAGAACTTGTATTTTCTGATAAGTATGGGGGAGCTGGTGAATATTTATCAACTATGGCAAAAGATAATAATGCTTTAGTTGCGATTAATGGTTCTGGGGTTCAGCATTCTGGTGGTAATAGGGTTACTGGTACTGCGATTAAGAATGGTAAGGTTTACGCTAAAGGTAGAGATATTAATAAAGGTGGGGGTCTTATTGGTTTTACTAAAGATAATGTTTTAATGCTTACTAAAAAGAGTGCTAAAGAGGCTATTAAAGCTGGTATGGATAGGGCTGTTGAGTTTGGGCCATTCTTAATAGTTAATGGAAAGGAATCTACTTTTAAAGGAAATGGTGGATGGGGAATTGCTAATAGAACGGCTATTGGTCAAAGACAAGATGGTATTGTTTTGATTATTGTTATTGATGGTAGAAGTAGTGAGTCTCAAGGAATTAGTATGGTAGATTTAAAAGATTTATTTGTTAGATACAAAGCATATAATGCGGCTAATCTTGATGGAGGAGGAAGTTCTGCGATGTATGCGGTTGTTAAAGGAAAAGGGAAACTTATTAATAATCCACAAGGATTTGGGTATTCTGGAGAAAGATATTTACCTAATGCTTGGATGGTACTTCCTGAGAAAAAATAAATGAGATAAACACAGGAGTTTTAAAACTTGTGTTTATTTTTATAAAAATTTATTTTTTTTTATATGGATAATATTGTATAATAAAATTATGAAAATAAATAAGAAAATAGTATTACCAATTATTTTAGTTTTAATTGCAGGTGTATTTGTTATAACACTTGCTTATTTTGGTGCTGAAGTAATTGAAAATGGTAATAATCCAACAGATGTTACAACTGGTAACCTTGATGTAAGTTTATCTGATAGTGCGGTTAGTGTTAGTAGTTTAAAACCTATATATGCACAGTATATAGATTCAATGGCTTTTAAAAAAGAGTTTACTATTACTAATGCTGAGGATTCACTTGATTCGTCAAATGATATATATTTAAATATTAGTAGTATATCTAATGAACTAAAGAATCAATACTTTAAATATAAAGTAGTTGTAGATAAAAGTGAAAAATCAGGTGATTTTTCGAGTGCTGTTAATGGAGAAAGATTACTTATATATAATGATTTAGCTATTAAATCTAATACATCAAAAACTATTACTTTATATATATGGATAGAGTATGCTGAAGGAATAGACCAACTAGATATGCTTGGAACAGAGTTAAGTGCTAATTTGGTGATAGAGAGTACTGATAAGAAAATGTTGTGGTATAGTATGTGTACATCACAAAGTAATAATTTAAATTGTAAAATAATAACAGTTGAGTCTCCAAGTAGTGATGAAAATATAGATTTTTCGCAAATGTCAAGTAATACTAACGGAAAAGGTTTATATTATACTTCTAATCTATCATTAACTGAAGACTATGATGGAGATGGAGAAGGAGAAAGAGTATATTACTATAGAGGAGCTGTTGAAAACAACAATGTTAGATTTGGAGGATATTGCTGGAGAATAGTTAGAACAAATGAAGATGGTTCAGTAAGACTAAGATATAATGGAGTATACGAAAACGGAACATGTCCAACAACAGGAACAGAAGTAAGAATAAATAATGAAGATTATGAATTTTATGAAAGTAGTGATAATGAAAAATATAATGAATATATATGGAAAGATGGAACAGGAGAGAGCCTTGCAAAATCAATAATAGATGCATGGTATACAACAAGTGGACTTGAGAGTTATGCAGACAAAATCGCAAATGTACCATATTGTGCAGATAAGAGCAATCCGACTAAATCAGATACATCGCTTATATTCTATGGAGCTGCGAATAGATTAATGGACATTACTACACTTTCAGCGAAAAGTGATGCTCAGCCAACATATAAATGTGAAATGGCAGAAGATAAACATACTGTAAGTGGAGATACCTGGGGAGGTAATGGAAAATTATCTAAACCATTAGGCCTTTTAACGGCAGATGAAATTGCTTTTGCTGGTGGTAGAAGATATAACAGCGATGGAAGTTCAAGCAATAGTACATATTATTTATATACAAGTGGTAAGTATTGGACAACAAGTCCTTTCTACTGGCCTGGCTATAGTGCTGGTGTGTTCTGTGTTGACTTTACAGGCGCTCTCGTTAATGACTTTGTGAACACTTCTCATGGCTTGTTACCAGTAATTTCTCTAAAAGCGGAAACTATGGTTAGCGCTGAGGGTGATGGAAGTTATACAAATCCATTTGTGGTAGATTGAAGTTATAGTTTGTTAATTATAACTTTTTAAAATTTTAATTTAAAAAAATGTTATTTTATGGTAGACTATATGTAGTATTATAGTTGGAGGTAAGTTATGGAAATGATTAACAGAAATCCTAAAATATTTGTTGTCGGTGGGAAAGCAAGGCATGGTAAAGATACGTTTAGTGCTTTTCTTAAAGAAGAATATGAAAAAAGTGGTAAGAAAGTTTTGATTACTTATCTTGGAAAATATATTAAGTATTATGCTAGAGAGATAACAGGTTGGGATCTTAGTGAAGAAAATAAACCAAGAGAGTTACTTCAACAACTTGGAACTGAACTTATAAGGGAAAAACTAGGTAAATATGATTTATATGTTAAAAGAATGATAGATGATTTAGAAATATTTTCATATTTTTATGACATAATAATAGTAAGTGATGCGAGGCTTAAGTATGAGTTTAATAGTTTAAGAGAGGTTTATCCTGATATTATAAGTGTTATGATTTATAGACCTGATTTTGATAATGGACTTACTCCTGAGCAAAAATTGCATGCAACTGAGATTGATTTAGATGATTTTGAAGATTATAATTATAAGGTTATTAATACTACTTTTGATAGTTTAAAAGATCAAGTTAAAAATATATGTAAGGAAAATGAATAGAGGTGTTTAGATGGAAACAATTCATAATTTAGATGTTAAGGGTAAAAAAGTTTTAGTTAGAGTTGATTATAATGTGCCGTTTGAAGATGATGTTATTGTAGATGATACAAGAATTAAATGTAGTCTTGAAACTATTAATTATTTAATTGATGGTGGAGCTAAGGTTATTATTATGTCTCATTTGGGAAGAGTTAAAAGTGATGAAGATAAGAAAAAATATAGTTTGAATAATGTCGCTAAGTATCTATCTAAACTTGTTAAGTGCGAGGTATTTTTCATTCCTCAAACTAGAGGCGAAATCCTTGAAAGTGCGATTGATATGATGGAGGAAGGAACTATTGTTATGATGGAAAATACTAGGTTTGAGGATTTTCCAAGGAAACTTGAGAGTTCTTGTGATGAGGCACTTTCTAAATATTGGGCTAGTCTTGCTGATATATTTGTGTTTGATGCTTTTGGAGCGGCTCATAGAATGCATTCATCTACTTATGGAGTAAGTAAGTTTTTACCTTCTTATGCTGGATTTTTAATTTCTAAAGAAGTTGCTGTGATGAATAAATTACTTGTTAGAAATAAGACTATTGTAATGGGTGGTGCTAAAGTTGATGATAAGATTCCTGTTATTAAGAATTTAATTAAAAGTACTAATTTTTTATTACTTGGCGGAGGAATATGCTTTACTTTTTTAAAGGCTAAAGGATATAATGTTGGACAGTCATTAGTTAGTGAAGAATGTATGGATTTTGTTTGTAAAGTTTTAGATAAATATGATGATAAGGTTATATTACCAATAGATATTGTTACTGATAAGGGTATTTTTTTGATAGATGAAATTCCAAGTGATGCGACTGGTTATGATATTGGTCCTAAAACTATTAAAAAATATGTTGAAGTTCTTCTTGATAGTAAACTAATATTATGGAATGGGCCACTTGGTAAATATGAGGATAAAGAGTATGAAAATGGTACTAAAAAGATTATGAAAGTATTGCATAGTGCGGCTATACCTACTGTTTTAGTTGGTGGAGATATAGTTGCTGCATCTCATAAATATAATTTAGATTTTTATTATGTGTCTACTGGTGGAGGATCAACGCTTGAATATTTGGCTGGAAATAAGTTTCATACTTTGGAGAAGTTAAAGGGTTTTAATAAATAGGGAGGTTTATGAAAACTGTTATTTTGAATCAAAAAAGCTATTTTAATTATGATGAAATGGTTAATTTTAAGAAAAACTTTGAAAAATTGAAGTATGATAATATTAATTTTGTGATTTTTCCTCCAGTTCTATATTTAACTATGTTTAAAGATTCTAAATATAATGTGGGAACTCAAAATTTTTATAGTTATGCGAAGGGAAGCTTTACTGGTGAGATTAATCTTGAATCTTTAAAAAATATAGGTATTAAATATACTCTTATTAATCATTTTGAAAGAAGAAAAATAATTGGAGAAAATTATTCAATTCAAAAAGAAAGGTTATTTAAATCTTTAAATAGTAAATGCAATACTATTCTTTGTTTAGGTGAGCCTGTTAAAACTAGTAGACCATGGAGTTATATTAAGAAGGAAATTACATACATGCTTAGATCTATCGAGAGTGATAATATTAAGTATTTATCTATTGCTTATGAACCTAACTGGGCAGTTGGCAGTGGTGATGTTCAAAATAATTCTAAGATAGAAAAAATTGTTCTTAAAATTAAGAAGTTTGTTAAGAATAAATATGATTTTGATATACCGGTTTATTATGGAGGAAGTATTACATCCGATAATGTGAGTGATATTATTAATATTACTGATGGAATTGTTCTTGGTAAAGCCAGCACGAGTATTGATAATATTAAAGAAATATTGGGTAAAATAAAATAGCTTACTTATTAGTAAGTTTTTTTTATGACTTTATTTTTTGTTTTTACGACATAATTCGACATTTTTCGATATAGAAAGAGTACTATTAATGGGTTATAATATAATAAAGGAGATATTAATAGGAAAATAATGAAAACAAGATTACTAGTAGTAGATGATAATGAAAGAATGATTGATATGCTTGAGGAGTACTTTAGTAATAAGAAAGATTATATCCTAGCGTTTAGGGCTAGTGATGGAATTGAGGCTATTGATATTATTAATAAAAATATGGAGTCTATTGATTTAATTTTATTAGATTTAGTTATGCCAAGAAAAGATGGTATTAGCGTTCTTGAATATATGAAAAATAATAATATTAATAAAAGTGTTATTGTTATGACTTCTTATAATGAAGAAGAGACTATTCGGGATGTTAGTGGTTATGGTGTTAGGTATTATGCTTTAAAACCTTTTGATTTTGAAGATTTGGAACAAAAAATCAAAATGACTATTAATGGAAAAAAAGCGAATGATAAGATTATTGATCTTGGATGTAAGGATATGCAGATTGTGGTTACTAAATTATTACATTCACTTGGTATACCTTCTCATATAAAAGGTTATCAATTTATAAGAACTGCGATTTTGATGGTATATGAAAATCCTGGTTTTATCGGTGGTATTACTAAGGATTTGTATCCAGATATTTCAAAGAAGTTTAATACTAGTGTTGCGAGAGTTGAGAGAGCTATTAGGCACGCGATTGAAGTGAGCTGGCTTAGAGGAGATATAGATTTAATGGAAGATATTTTTGGTCATAGTGTTGATATTGATAGGGCAAAACCTACTAATTCGGAGTTTATAGTTACTATTGCTGATAAACTTAGGTTAGATGCGATTATGGTAAGTTAAAAAAGAAACCGGCGTAGGTTTCTTTTAATATGTTTCAAGGTTAGAAATAAATTCTGGTTCGCAGGTAAGATTTATTTTTAGACTTTTTAGTGCTCTTGCATCTCCATTTTCTACTATATATGTTGCGTGTGCTTCACAGAACTTTAATTTTTTTAGATTGTTAAGTGCTTTTTCTACCATTGGATTTGTTGCTGAGCATATACTTAGTGCGGTTAATACTTCGGTAAGCTGAAGTGTTGATGCACTATAGTTTAAATCTTTTTTTAATTTTAACATTGGTTCTAATATTTTTGGGGATAAAAGATTTATGTCGTCTGGTATTTTACTTAATTCTTTTATTGCATTTATTATAAGAGAACTTGCTGGGCTTAATATATCTGTTTGTTTACCAGTTATTATTTTTCTTTTTGATAGTTTTAATGATATTACTGGGGAAGCTTCTAATATGCTTTTTTCTATTGCTGGATTAATTACATCTAAATATTTTTCATCTATGTTAAGTTCATTCATTAATAGTTTTACTTTTTTGTATGAATCTTCATCTGTAAGTCCTTTTTTATAGTTATTTATTTCTTCGTAGTAGCGTCTAACTATTTCTTTTTTAGATGCTTCTTCTACTATTTGTTCATCTTTTATGCAAAAACCTATCATGTTAACTCCCATGTCAGTAGGGGATTTATATATATCGTTTTCACTAACTTTATTTAAAATACTTTTTAGTACCGGGAACATTTCAATATCTCTATTATAGTTAATTGCTGTTTGTCCATATGCTTCTAGATGGAATGGATCAATCATATTAACATCTTTTAAATCTGCGGTTGCGGCTTCATATGCTAGATTAACTGGGTGTTTTAGTGATAAGTTCCATACCGGAAATGTTTCGAATTTTGCGTATCCTGCGTTTATACCTCTTTTGTGTTCGTGATATATTTGAGATAGGCAGGTAGCCAGTTTCCCGCTTCCTGGTCCTGGTGCGTTTACTAGTATTAGTGGTTTTGTTGTTTCTATATATGAGTTTGCTCCATATCCTTCTTCGCTAACTATAGTTTCCACATCTGTTGGATATCCTTTTGTAAATGTATGTATATATGTTTTTATTCCATTTCTTTCTAATCGTTTTATAAATTTATCTACACTTATTTGATTTTTATAGAGTGTTATTACTACTGAGTTTACTGAAAATCCCATTTTTTTTGAGTTTTGTATTAGTTTTAGAACTTCTGTATCGTATGTTATTCCATATTCTCCGCGAGTTTTATTTTTTTCAATATCTCCTGCGTTTATACAGAAGATTATTTCTAAGTCGTTTTTAAGTTCTTTAAACATACTTATTTTAGCATCGTTTTTAAATCCCGGTAATACTCTAGCAGCATGGCTATCGTCGAATAGTTTTCCTCCAATTTCTAAGTATAGTTTGTCAAATAGTTTGAATCTTTCTCTTATTTTTTGACTTTGAATTTTTACGTATTTTTTATGATCAAATCCTTCCTTCATTTTTTATTACCTCTCTATCTTAATTATACATTATAGTTTTTTTTTTACAAGTTAAACTTCTTGCGCATGATGTGTTTTTTTGGTATTATTGAAATTACTTACAAAAAGGAATATAATATAATAAAGGAATGATTGTTAGATGAAAAAAATAATATTATTAATTCTTGATGGGTTTGGTATTCGCGAGGCTGAAAGTGGGAATGCTATTAAGATGGCAAAACTTCCAGTTTTAAATAAGATAATGACTGAATATCCTGTTGCTGAGCTTGAGGCTAGTGGTGAGGTTGTTGGTCTTCCAAAAGGACAAATGGGTAATAGTGAAGTTGGACATATGACTATAGGTAGTGGTAGAACTACTATGCAACCACTTAGTTTAATTGATTCTAAGATTAAAGATAAATCTTTTTTTGAAAATGATACGCTTCTTGATTTAATGGATCATGTTAATGATAATAATTCTACTTTGCATTTAATTGGGCTTATGTCTAATGGTGGTGTTCATAGTAGTATTGATCATTTTTATGCAGCTCTTGCTCTTGCTAAGATAAGAAAGGTTAAGAATGTTGTTTTTCATTTTATTACTGATGGCCGTGATACTTCTCCAACTAGTGGTAAAATGTTTATTGATAATTTTATGAATAAGATTTCTAAGTTTAATTTGGGTGTAATAGGTAGTGTATGCGGAAGATATTATGCGATGGATAGGGATAATAACTTTGATAGAATTAAAAAAGCTTATGATTTGATGGTATATAATGTTGGTAATAGTTTTGCTGATGTAGATAGATGTCTTGATTTACATTATAAGAATAATATTACTGATGAGTATATTAATCCTTGTGTTATAAATAAAGGAACTAATATTAAAGAAAATGATGGAGTATTATTTATAAATTTTAGGCCTGAGAGAATGAAAGAGTTAATTGAAGCTTTTACTGAGGAGAATTTTTCTTTATTTCCAACTAAGAATTTTAAGAATGTTAGATTTACATCTTTATATTATCTTCATGAGGCTGTTGAGGCAGCATATACTAATGAACCGGTATTAAATACTTTTGGTGAATATATCGCTGGGCTTGATTATAAGCAAGCTAGAATTGCTGAGACTGAGAAGTATGCGCATGTTACATATTTCTTTGATGGTGGTAAGGAATATTCTGATAAAAATTTATATAAGATATTAATTCCTTCTCCTAAGGTTCCTAAGTATGATATGAAACCTGAAATGAGTGCAATAGATGTTACTAAGGCTGTTATGGATGCGATTGATGAGGATTTTGATTTTATTTTAGTTAATTTTGCTAATCCTGATATGGTTGGACATACCGGTAATATTCCTGCTTGTGTTAGGGCACTTGAGGTTTGTGATTTTTGTGTTGGTAAGATTTTAGAAAAAGCAAAAGACAATTTTTATGAACTTGTTATTACCGCTGATCATGGAAACTGTGAATACATGAAAGATGAAGAGGGTAATGTAGTTACTAGTCATACTACTAATAAAGTACCGTTTGTGATATGTGAGGAGAAATATAAAATTAAAAATGAAGGATCTATTAAGGATATTATTCCAACTATTATTGACATGTATGAAATAAGTAAGCCTAAGGAAATGACTGGGGAAAGTTTGATTATTAAGTAAATTAATTGTAGATATTTTTTGTCTACTTTTTTTCTTTATGTGACAATAAATATGACAATTTACATTTTTTTGATTATTTAAGTGAAAAAATGCTTGATTTTTGTGAAAATATTTAATATAATTAATTGTAATTGACTGCGAGGATGTGCAAGGTTGCTGATACGCCAGGTTAAGTTGTATTAACAAATACTTAATTGTTTGTCAGGTTAATTTGCATGGAGCGAGTCCTATAAAAATAGAGACGAAGGAGGATATAATATGTCTAAAAACAAAGTAAGAATCAGATTAAGAGCTTATGATCATAGAACTCTTGATGCTGCGGCTGGTAAGATTGTTGAGACTGTTAAGAGAACTGGTGGAGTTGTTAGTGGACCTGTACCACTTCCAACAGAGATTGATAAAATCACTGTGCTTAGAGCTGTTCACAAATATAAAGATGCTCGTGAACAATTCGAGATAAGAACACACAAAAGATTAATTGATATTGATAACCCAAGTAAAGAAACTGTTGATGCGCTTGCTCATTTAGATTTACCAAGTGGTGTTGATATTGAAATTAAAAAATAAGTAGGAGGGAAATAATGAAAGGAATCTTAGGACGTAAAGTAGGAATGACAGAAGTATTCACTACTGACGGAAAATTAATACCTGTAACTGTTGTTGAAGTTAAACCTAATGTTGTTACTCAAATTAAAACAGTTGAAAAAGATGGGTATAATGCTATTCAAATTGGTGCTTTTGATAAGAAAGAAAAAGCATCTAATCGTCCTGAAATGGGACATGTAAAAAAAGCAAATACTGCACCTAAGCGCTTCTTGAGAGAAATTAGAGGAATAGATACTAATAGTTATACTCTTGGACAAGTTATAAGTGCTGATGTATTTGAGGCTGGAGAAATCGTTGATGTTACTGGAACTAGTAAAGGAAAAGGTTTCCAAGGTGTAATTAAGAGATGGAACCAATCAAGAGGACCTATGAGTCATGGTTCAACTTATCATAGAAGAGTAGGTTCAATGGGACCTATGAGACCTATGAGAGTTCTTAAGGGTAAAAAATTACCTGGACATATGGGTCATGAACAAGTAACAATTCAAAATTTACAAATTGTTGCGGTTGATGCTGAAAACAACTATATTTTAATAAGTGGTAATATTCCAGGACCTAAACAATCTTTAGTATTTATTAGAGAATCTATCAAAGGAAAAGGTAAGGTTGCTGCTTTAGAACTTGTTTCTTATGAAGAAGTAATTGAAGAGACTGCTGAAAATGTAGTAGAAACTGCTCAATCAACTGAAGCTACTGTAGAAAATCCTGAAGTAGCTGAGGAATCTACTACTGTAGAGGAGGAGAAGTAATGGCTAATATAGACGTACTAAACCTTAAAGGTGAAAAAGTTAAAGAATTAGCTCTTAAAGATGCTGTATGGAATAGTGAAGTTAATAATAATGTGCTTCATGATGCAATAGTTCTTGCAATGGCATCATTAAGACAAGGAACTGCTTCAACTAAAACTAGAAGTGAAGTTAGTGGTGGTGGTCGTAAACCTTGGAAACAAAAGGGTACTGGTAATGCTAGACAAGGATCGACACGTAGTCCACAATGGCCTGGTGGTGGTATAGTATTTGGACCTAAACCAAGAAGTTATGACAAAAAACAAAATAGAAAAGAAAGAAGACTTGCACTTAAGAGTGCGTTATCATCTAAGTATCAAGATAAAGAACTTATTGTTGTTGAAAACTTTAATTTAGATACAAATAAAACTAAGGATTTTGCTAAAGTACTTGAGAATCTTAAAGTTAATAGTAAAGCTACTGTAGTATTTGATGATGAAAATGTAAACTTAGTTCTTAGTGCTAGAAATAATAAGATGGTTAATGTTATAAATGCTAGTGAAATTAATGTACTTGATGTTGTTAATAGTGATTATCTTGTTATAGATGAGGCTTCTGTTAAGAAAATAGAGGAGGTGCTTAATTAATGGATATTATAGTTGCACCAATAATTACAGAAAAAAGTGAAAGTTTAAAAGCTAATAATGTTTATGTATTTAAGGTATTGAAGAAAGCTAATAAAACTCAAATTAAAAATGCTGTTGAAAAAGCTTTTAATGTTAAAGTTGCTTCAGTTAATACTTTAAATATGACTGTTAAGAAAAGAAGAGTTGGAAGATATGTTGGTAAAACAAATGCTTATAAAAAAGCTTATGTTAAATTAGCAGAGGGCTCTTCTATAGAGTTATAGGAGGAGAAAATCATGCCAATAAAGAATTATAAGCCTATTACTAACGGAACTCGTGGTATGAGTACTTTAGTAAATAGTGAGATTACTAAGTCTACTCCTGAAAAAAGTTTACTTGCTAAAAAAAGTAAAACAGGTGGTAGAAATAATCAAGGTAAGATAACTGTTCGTCATGTTGGTGGAGGAGCTAGACAAAAATACCGTATAATTGATTTTAAAAGAAATAAAGATGGTGTTAAAGGTAAAGTTGCTTCTATTGAATATGATCCCAACAGAAGTGCTAATATAGCATTGATTAATTATTTTGATGGAGAAAAAAGATATATTATAGCTCCTCTTAATTTAAAAGTTGGAGATGAAATTGAAAATGGAGTTAATGCTGACATTAAAGTTGGTAATGCATTACCTCTTGAAAACATACCTGTAGGTACAACTGTTCACTGTGTTGAACTTAATCCAGGTAAGGGTGCTAGCCTTGCTAGAAGTGCTGGATCTAGTGCACAAATTTTAGGTAGAGAAGGAAAATATGTTCTTTTAAGACTTAGAAGTGGAGAAGTTAGAAAAGTTCTTGGAACTTGCAGAGCTACAGTTGGTGAAGTTGGTAATTCTGATTATGAACTTGTATCACTTGGTAAAGCTGGTAGAAAGAGACATATGGGAATTAGACCTACAGTTCGTGGTTCTGTTATGAACCCTAATGATCACCCACATGGTGGTGGTGAAGGTAGAGCTCCAATTGGTAGAAGTAAACCTATGACACCTTGGGGTAAACCTGCACTTGGATATAAAACTAGAAAAACTAAGAAAGCATCTGACAAGTTAATAGTAACTCGTCGTAAAAAATAATAGAAAGGACCGAAAAATATGTCAAGAAGTTTAAAAAAAGGACCTTATACATTTCCTAGACTTTTAAAAAGAGTTAAAGGTTTAAATGAAACAGGTAAAAAAGAAGTTATTAAAACTTGGTCTCGTAGATCTACAATTTATCCTGATTTTGTAGGTCACACATTCGCAGTACATAATGGAAAAGAGTTTATTCCTGTTTATGTTACTGAGGATATGGTAGGACACAAACTTGGTGAATTTTCAGCAACACGTAAATTTGGTGGACATGCTGGAAGCGGTAAAAAGTAGGAGGCAAGTAAATGGAAACTTATAGTATACATAAAGGTGCTATGATTGCGCCAAGAAAAGCTAGAATGACACTTGATCTTATTCGTGGTAAAAGTGTTAAAGAAGCTAGAGCAATCTTAGCTACTACAAACTCTAAAGGAAGTAGACTTATTGTTAAAGTGCTTAATTCAGCTGCTAGTAATGCTGTTAATAATTTTGGAGCTAAAGAAGAGGATCTTGTTGTTAAAGAAACTTATATTAATGAAGGAAGAACTTTAAAAAGAAGAAAAGCTGCTTCTCATGGTAGAGTAGGTAAACATTTTAAAAGAACAAGTCACATTTATGTAAAAGTTAGCGATAATGTACTTGTAAAGGAGGACTAATATGGGGCAAAAGGTAAGTCCAGTCGGACTAAGAGTTGGTATTAATAGAGACTGGGAAAGTAAATGGTATGCCAAGGGTAAAGATTTTGCTAAGTATCTTAATAATGATATTAAGATTCGTGAATATCTTGAAAAAGAACTTAAGGGATGCAGTACAGCTTCTATATTAATTGAAAGAAATAAGAAAAGAACTAATGTAATTATTAATACATCTAAACCTGGTATGATTATAGGTAAAGGTGGAGCTGATATTGAAAAGAGAAAACTTGCTCTTCAAAAATTAACTGGAGAGGAAATTTACTTATCAATAGTAGAGCAAAAAAATCCTGATTTAAATGCTGCGCTTGTGGCTGAGGCTATCGCGCTTCAAATACAAAATAGAGCACCTTTTAGATCAGCACAAAAAAGAGCTATTAGAAATACTATGAAAGCAGGAGCTAAAGGTATAAAGGTAGCTGTTTCTGGAAGACTTGGCGGAGCTGAGATAGCTAGAACAGAAGGTTATACTGAAGGAACTGTTCCACTTCATACTTTAAGAGCTGATATTGATTATGCTCATAAAGAAGCTGATACTATCTATGGTAAAATAGGAGTAAAGGTATGGATTTATAAAGGTGAAGTACTTCCTGCTAAAGGTAATAAGGGAGGCGCAAAAGATGTTAATTCCAAAGAGAACTAAGTATAGAAAACCTCATAGATTAAGTTATGAAGGAAAGGCAAAAGGAAATCTAGTATGTACTTTTGGTGATTACGGACTTATGGCTAAAGAAGGATCTTATATAACTGCTAGACAAATTGAAGCTGCTAGAATAGCTATGACTCGTTATATGAAATCTTTTAAAAGAGGAAAAGTTTATATTAATATATTCCCACACCTAGCTAGAACTAAAAAACCTGCTGAGGTTAGAATGGGTAGTGGAAAAGGTAATGTTGAAGAATGGGTAGCTGTAGTTAAAGCTGGTAAGATTATGTTTGAAATGAGCGATGTTACTGAAGAGATTGCTCGTGAAGCATTTAGACTTGCTAGTCATAAGTTACCAATTAAAACAAAATTTGTTAAGAAAGAGGAGGCGCTTAAATAATGAAAATGGAAGATATTAGAAAGATGTCTACTGAAGATCTTAATAAAAAACTTAATGAAAATAAGAAAGAATTATTTAATTTGAAATTCGCTGCTGCTACAGGAAATTTAGAGAAACCTCATAGAATTAAGGAATTAAGACATGAAGTTGCTAGAATTAAGACTGTAATTAAAGAGCGTGAATTAGAAAGGGTGAATGCATAATGGAAAAAGTTAAACAAGAAATAGTTGGTGTAGTTGTAAGTGATGTTTGCGATAAAACTATAACTGTAGCTGTTGAAACTTATAAAAAACATCCTCTTTATAAAAAACAAATTAAATCTACTAAAAAATATAAAGTACATGATGAGGAGAATACTGCTAAGGTTGGCGACAAGGTTAAAGCTGTTGCTACACGTCCTCTTTCAAAAACTAAAAGATATGTTTTGGAAGAAGTGATAGAACGCGCGGTAATCTTATAAGGAAGGAGATAGAGTTATGATTCAACCAGAAAGCCGTTTAGTTGTGGCTGACAATTCAGGAGCTCGTGAAATCTTAGTTATAAGAGTACTTGGCGGTAGTTTTGTCAGAAGCGGTAATATAGGAGATGTTGTAGTAGGAACTGTTAAAAAAGCTATTCCTAATTCAACTGTTAAAAAAGGAAAAGTTGTAAAAGCTGTTGTAGTTAGAACAGTTAAAGGGGTTAAAAGACCTGATGGTTCACACATTAAGTTTGATGATAATGCATGTGTACTAATTAAAGATGATAATAGTCCTGTAGGAACACGTGTTCTGGGACCTGTTGCTCGTGAACTTCGTGATAAAAACTTTATGAAAATAGTTTCACTAGCTCCAGAAGTATTATAGGAGGATAAAATATCATGAAAATAAAAGTTGGAGATATGGTACAGGTAATAACTGGAAGTAATAAGGGTAAAGAAGGTAAAGTACTTAATATCCTTAAGAAAGATAATAGAGTTGTTATTGAGGGAGTTAATCTTGTTAAAAAACATGTAAAACCAAATGCTAGTAATGAAACTGGTGGTATACTTGAAGTAGAAGCTCCAATTCATATATCTAATGTTAAAGTTATTAACAAAAAAGAAGTAAAAAAAGAAGCTAAAAAAGCTGTTAAAGAAGTAAAAGCTAAAAAAACTTCTAAAAAATCAGAAGAAAAGTAGGTGATTTATGGAAACTTTAAAGAAATTATATAATGAAGAGATAATTCCAGCAATGATGAAAGAGTTTAATTATTCATCTGTTATGGAAGTTCCTCGCCTAGAAAAAATAGTTCTTAATATGGGTGTTGGAGATGCACTTGCTGATCAAAAATACCTTGACGCTGCGGTTAAAGATTTAGAAGCTATAGCTGGTCAAAAACCTGTTGTTACTAAAGCTAAAAAATCTATAGCAGGGTTCAAATTAAGAGAAGGAAATAAAATCGGTTGTAAGGTTACTTTAAGAGGAGATAGAATGTATTCTTTCCTTGAGAAACTTATAGTTATTGCTCTTCCTCGTACTAGAGATTTTCGTGGAATAAGCAAAAATAGTTTTGATGGTAGAGGAAATTATACTCTTGGTGTTAAAGAGCAATTAGTATTTCCTGAAGTTGAATATGATAATGTTATTAAGGTTAGAGGTTTAGATGTAGTAATTGTTACTACCGCTAAAACTAATGCTGAAGCTTTATATTTGTTAACAGCTTTAGGATTACCATTTAGAAAGTAAGAAAGGAATATTTATGGCAAAGAAAAGTAAATTAGTTTCTCAAGCTAGAGGATCAAAGTTTAGTACAAGAAATTATACAAGATGTACAAGATGTGGTAGACCTCATGGTGTACTAAGAAAATTTGGTTTATGTCGTATATGTTTTAGAGAACTTGCTTATAAGGGACAAATACCAGGTGCTCGTAAATCAAGTTGGTAAGATTATAGATTTTAATTATGATAAGGTTAAATTGATTTAACTTTGAAAATTGTAAATTAATAAAATAAAAAATATAGGTTAAATAAGAAGGGAGGCCTATTATATGGTTAATGATAGAATAGCTGATATGCTTACTAGAATACGTAATGCTAATGCTATGAAGTATAAAACTGTTGAAGTGCCAGGAACAAAAATGACTAAGGGCATTGCTGACATTTTAACAAATGAAGGTTTTATTGATGGATATGATGTTAATAAACTTGCCGTTGGTGAGAATATCGTATTAAAGTTAAAATATGCTAAAAATAAAGAAAGAGTAATCACTGGCCTTAAAAGAATTAGTAAGCCAGGGTTAAGGGTATATGCTAAAGCTTGTGAAATGCCAAGAGTTCTTAATGGACTTGGAATAGCTATTGTTTCTACATCAGAAGGTATAATGACTGCAAAAGATGCAAGAGCTAAAAATCTTGGTGGAGAAGTGTTAGCATATATATGGTAAGGTGAGAATATGAGTCGTATTGGTAATAGAGTTTTAACTATTCCAGAGGGAGTAGAAGTAAAATTAGAAGGCAATAATGTTACTTGTAGTGGACCTAAAGGTACTTTAAGTTTTGAGTTTAAAAATAAAAGTGTAAATGTTGAGGTTAAAGATGGAACTGTTGTTGTTACTAGAGTTAATGATCTTAAAACTTCTAAACAATTACATGGTACTACTAATGCTATGATTAATAATATGTTAATTGGTGTTAGTGAGGGGTATAAAAAAGAACTTGAAATTAATGGTGTTGGTTATAGATTCCAATTACAAGGTGGTAAAATTGTTGTTTCTGCTGGTTATTCTCATCCAGTTAATGTAGATATTCCAGAAGGAATTAAGGTAGAAATGCCTGAAAAAAGTCAAACTGAATTAATACTTAGTAGTAATGATAAACAAGCTTTAGGTGAGTTTGCTGCTAATATTAGAAAGATAAGAAAACCTGAACCTTATAAAGGAAAAGGTATTAAATATAAAGATGAACATATTCGTCGTAAGGAAGGAAAGAAAGCTGCTTAGGAGGTAAATAGGTATGATAAAAAAAGAATCAAGAAATTCTGTTAGAATCAGAAGACATGAAAAAATTAGAAAAAACCTTGCTGGTACACCTGATGCACCAAGATTATGTGTATTTAGAAGTAATAGTGCTATTTATGCTCAAATTATTGATGATACTAAGGGTGTTACTCTTGCAAGCAGTAGTTCTTTAGGATTAAAAGCTAAGCTAAATAATATCGAAACTGCAGCTATGGTTGGTAAAGATATTGCTGAAAAAGCTAAAAAGTTAAAAATATCTAGTGTTGTTTTTGATAGAGGCGGATATTTATATCATGGTAGAGTTAAGGCTCTAGCTGAAGCTGCTCGTGAAAGCGGCTTAGAATTCTAAGGAGGGAACGAGATGAACGGTAAAAAAGAACGTGAACAAAAGAAATTATATGAAGATAAGATAATTTCTATTGGTAGAGTTGTTAAAGTTAATAAAGGTGGCCGTAATTTTAGATTTTCTGCGACTGTTGCTGTTGGTGACAGAAAAGGAAAAGTAGGAATTGGTACTGGTAAAAGTAAGGAAATACCAGTTGCTGTAAGTAAAGCTATTAAGGAAGCTGAGAAGAATTTAGTTAATATCGATTTAGTTGATGGTAGAACTATTTCTCATGAAGCTATCGGAGTTTGCGGAGCTGCTAAAGTATTAATTAGACCTGCTGCTGAGGGACGTGGTATTATTGCTGGTGGAGCTGCTAGAATAGTTCTAGAACTTGCTGGTGTACGTGATGTTGTTTCTAAATCTCTTGGAAGTAATACACAAATTAATACTGCTAAGGCTACTATTGAAGCTCTTCAAAATCAAAGAAGTGTTGAGCATGTAGCTAAACTTAGAGGAAAAACTAAAGAGGAGGTACTTGGATAATGAAATTACATAATCTTGAAGCTAATCCTCTTGCTACTCACAGAAGAAAAGTAGTTGGCCGTGGACCAGGTAGTGGTCATGGTAAAACTTCTGGACGTGGTGAAAAAGGACAAAAGGCTAGAAGTGGAGGAGGAGTATCACCTTGGTTTGAAGGTGGACAAACACCTCTTTATAAAAGATTACCTAAACGTGGATTTAGTAATGCGAGATTTACTAAAAGATACGCTATAGTTAATGTGTCAGATCTTAATAGATTTAAAGATGGTGATGTAGTTACACCAGAGGTTCTTATGGAATCTGGACTTGTTAAAAAACAATTATCTGGAATTAAAGTTCTTGGTAATGGTACTTTAGAAAAGAAAATAACTGTTAAAGCTAATATATTTACTAATAGTGCTATTACAAAGATAGAAAGCTTAGGTGGAACTGCGGAGGTGATTTAATATGTTTGCTACTTTTAAGCAAATATTTAGATCTACAAATAAGGATTTAAGAAATAGAGTTTTATATACTCTTGGTGCATTATTTATATTTGCACTTGGAAGTGCAATTACTATTCCTGGAATGAATCCTATTACTGGGAATATTGGATTTTTAGAATTATTTAATGCTATGAGTGGTGGAGCTTTAAAGCAATTTTCTATATTTGCTTTAGGAGTTATGCCTTATATCTCTGCATCTATAGTTGTTCAAATATTACAAATGGATATTATTCCATATTTTACTGAACTAAAAGAAATGGGTGAAGAAGGAAGAAGAAAGTTAAATAAAATTACTAGGTTTTTAGGTCTTGCTGTTGCATTTATTCAAGGATATTTTTATCCGATGATGTTTTTAGGTAAGACTGGGGAACCAATGTTATATTTACAAATAGCTATAATTTTAACAGCCGGTACTGCATTCTTGTTATGGCTTGGTGATCAAATTACTAATAAAGGTATTGGAAATGGTGTTTCACTTTTAATTATGGCTGGTATTGTTAATACTTTACCGAATATGTTTGTAACAGCATTTAATTCTTTGGTTTCAGATGCTAGTAATCCATTAATTGGTTGGATTGGATTCGTTATATATATATTATTATATTTAATAATTATAGTTGGAGTTATCTGGGTTCAAGATGCTGAAAGAAGAATACCTATTCAATATTCAAATAGAAGTGCTTCTTCTTATGGAGGAAGACAAACTTATCTTCCGCTTAGACTTAATTCAGCTGGTGTTATGCCTGTAATTATAGCAAGTGTAATTATGAGTTTACCTACTTTAATTACTTATTTTGCTAAATCAGAGGGTGTTATTAACTTTATTAATAATTATTTATCTACATCTAAACCTGTTGGTTTTGTGGTTTATTTAGTTCTTATATTTGTATTTACTTATGTTTATACTTTTATGACTATTAATCCAGAAAATGTTAGTAAGAATTTAAATAAAAGTGGTGGATATATTCCTGGTGTTAGACCTGGAACTGAAACTAAAAAATATATTTCAAAAGTATTATCTAGAATAACTTTTACAGGAGCGTTATTTATTGTTGTTATTGCTAGCCTTCCTCAAATATTTACTTGGGCTAGTGGACTACCAGAGACAGTTACTCTTGGTGGAACATCTATATTAATTGCTGTTGGAGTTGTTCTTGAAACTTATAGACAACTTGAAAGTAGTGTGGCATCTAGAAATTATAATAATAGGAGATAAGAATGAATTTAATTTTAATTGCGCCGCCTGCGGCTGGTAAGGGAACACTTGCTAATGATATACATGAAAAATATGGAAATATTTGTATATCCGCTGGTGAGCTTCTTAGGGGTGTAGATCCTGAAACTGAAATTGGTAAGATGATAAGGGATTTACAATCTAGAAGGGAACTTGTGAATGACGAGTTAGTTAATAAATTAATTGAGGAAAGATTATCTTGTGATGATATTAAGAATGGTTTTATTCTTGATGGGTATCCAAGGCATATGCCTCAAGTTGATTTGATTGAGGAAACTTTAGAAAAATTAAATTTAAATGTTGATTATGCTGTTGTTTTGAATGTTGATTATGAGGTTGCTCTTAAGAGAACACTTGGAAGGAAGATTTGTCCAAAGTGTAAAAAGTCTTATAATGAACTTACTGATGTAAATAATCCTAAGGTTAGTGGTTTATGTGATGATTGTAATGAAGTATTAGTTTCTAGAAATGATGATAATGAGGAAACTTTTAAAAAAGGATTTGATTTATATTATGAAATTAGTACTCCTGTTATAGAGTATTATAAATCTATAGGTAAACTTATTGAAATTGATGCTAATAGAAATGCTGAGGATGTTTTTGCTGATGTAGAGTTAAAGGTATTTAAATGATAACGGTAAAGAATGATGATGAAATAAAGTACATGGAATATTCTGGAAAAGTAACTTATGAAGTTTTGATGGAACTTAAGAATGTTATTAAACCAGGAATTAGTACTTTAGATATTGATAAGTTTGTTTATGAATATATTAAATCTAAAGATTGTGAGCCTGCATTTTTAGGGTATGATGGTTTTCCAGCAAGTGCATGTGTTAGTATTAATGATGTGGTTGTTCATGGAATACCAAGTAGTAATGATATTCTTAAAGATGGAGATATAGTTTCTGTAGATGTAGGAAGTATTTATAAAGGTTATTATAGTGATAGTGCTTATACTTACATAGTTGGAAATGTAAGTGATAATGTAAAAAAGTTTGTTTATAACACAAGAGAAGCTTTATATAATGGTTTATCTGTTATTAAAGAAGGTGTTAGTTTAAATGAGGTATGTAAGTCTATTGAAAGTATTGCTAAGGCAAATGGATATGGTGTGATAAGAGAACTTACTGGCCATGGGGTTGGTAAAGATTTACATGAGGATCCTTATATACCAAATTATAGTAATGATGAGTGCAAAGATATTATTCTTAAAGCTGGGAATACTTTAGCTATTGAGCCAATGTTTTCTATGGGTAATAAAGATGTATGGCTTTTAGAAAATGGATGGAGTATTGCAACGCAAGATAATAGCTTATGTGCACATTTTGAACATACTGTCCTTGTTACAAAGGATGGATATAAAATATTAACGGGAGAGTGAATAATGGCCAAACAAAAAGACGGTTATATTGAACTTGAAGGAAAGGTACTTGAAGTTTTACCTGGAGGAGACTTTAAGGTTGAACTTGATAATGGGCATATAGTAGAAGCTCATGTTTCTGGAAAAATGCGAATGAACATGATTCGTATTTATCCGGGTGATACTGTGCTTATGGAAGTACCAATATGTGATTTAAAACATGGGCGAATAATTTATAGAAAGTAATGGAGGGATTAAACATGAAAGTAAGACCATCAGTTAAGAAAATTTGTGATAAGTGTAAAATTATCAAAAGAAAAGGTAAAGTTTGGGTAATATGTGAAAACCCTAAACATAAACAAAGACAAGGTTAGGAGGATTTATGGCACGTATTAAAAATATTGATTTACCAAAAGATAAAAGAGTTGTTATAGGACTTACTTATATTTATGGTATTGGGCCATCTAGAGCCAAAAAGATTTGTGCTGATGCTGGTGTAAATGAAAGTACTAGAGTTCATGCTTTAACTAATGATGAAATTAGTCGTTTAAGAGTTGAGGCTGATAAGTATGTTTTAGTTGGAGACTTAAAAAGAGAAGTTGAAATGAATATTAAAACTAAAATGGAAATTAATTCTTATCAAGGTATTAGACATAAAAAAGGGTTACCAGTTAGAGGACAAAGAACTAGTAGAAATGCTAGAACACGTAAAGGTAAAGGCAAGACAATTGCTAATAAGAAGAAATAGGAGGGATAACTTATGGCTTATAATAGAAGAAAAAGAAAAGCAAAGAGAGATATCACTGAAGGACAAGCTCATATTCATTCAACATTTAATAATACAATAGTATCAATAACTGATAATAATGGTGGAGTTATAGCTTGGGCTTCTTCAGGAACTTCTGGATTTAAAGGAAGTAAGAAAAAAACACCTTTTGCTGCTGGTCAAGCTGCTGAAAATGCAGGGAGAATAGCTGTAACTGCTGGACTTAAAAAGGTAGAAGTATTTGTTAAAGGTGTTGGTGGTGGAAGAGAAACTGCTATTAGATCACTTCAAACAGCTGGTCTTGAGATTACTGGAATTACTGATGTTACTCCTGTACCACATAATGGATGTAGACCACCTAAAAGAAGACGTATATAGTAAGAGAAAGGGGAATAAATTAATATGTTAAAGTTTATTAAACCAGAATACAAAGTTTCTGAATATGTAGAAAGTAATTTTTATGGAAAGTTTGTACTTGAACCACTTGAGAGAGGATTTGGACATACTTTAGGTAATGCTCTTAGAAGAGTAATGCTTTCTAGTTTGGAAGGTAGTGCTGTTACTGATATTAAGATTGAAGGAGTAATGCATGAATTTCAAAAAATAGATGGTGTTGTTGAGGATGTAACTGAGATTATATTAAATATTAAAAAATTAGTACTTAAAAATCATAGTGAATCTAATCAGATACTTCATTTAAAAGCTACTAAAGAAGGAGAAGTTTATGCTAAGGATATTGACATTAATCCTGATGTAGAAATTATTAATCCTGAGTTATTAATAGCGACTATATCTAAAGGTGGAAGTCTAGATATGACTATGAGCGTTTCTAATGGTAGAGGATATGTAGATGGAAAGATTAATGGTTTAGCTGTTAAAGATGTAGTAGGTGCGATTGGAGTAGATTCAATTTATAGTCCTATTGAAAGAATCAGTTATGATGTTGAAAACGCTCGTGTTGGGCAAAGCGAAAATTATGATAAGCTTGTTATGAATATTTGGACTAATGGTTCTATAAAACCAGAGGAAGCAATTTCTAAAGCTGCTAAAATAATTATAGATTATTTTGAGGTAATAACTGATTTACATAATTTAACAGGTCTTGAAAGTATTCTTGCGGATAAAGAAGAGAATGCTGTTCAAAAAACTTTAGAAACTCCAATAGAAGAATTAGATCTATCTGTTAGAGCTTACAATTGTTTAAAAAGAGATGGAGTTCACACTCTTCAAGATTTGACCGCTAAAACTGAAACTGAAATGATGAAAATACGTAATCTTGGAAAGAAATCTTTAAAAGAAGTTCTTGATAAGGTTAAAGAAATGGGACTTAAGTTCCGTGATGAAGATTAGGAGGAAAGTTAATAATGGCTTTATATAGAAAATTAAATAGAGAAACACGCATTAGAAGAAGTATTCTTTCTAGTTTGACTAAAGATGTACTTCTTAATGGTCATGTTAATACAACTGAGCAAAGAGCTAAGGAAGCTCGTAAGTTTGTTGATAAAATGATTACTTACGGTAAAAAAGGTGATCTTGTTTCTAGAAGAAAAGCTTTAGCTTTTCTTAATAATGATAAAGAATTAGTTAAAAAGATATTTGATGAATATGCTGTAAATTATAAGGAAAGAGCTGGAGGATATACTAGAATTATTAAACTTGGCGAGAGAAAAGGCGATGACGCTTTAATCGTTAGATTAGAATTAGTGTAATTTATTATAATTAAAACTATTAACATTATAATTTTGTTGATAGTTTTTAAATTTCAATATTTTTTACTTTTTTTTATTTATAAAGTGTTGTATAATTATATTGTTAAATAGTTGGAGGCAACAATGGAAAAGAATGAAAAGATAGATAATAATAAGAAAAGTAAAACAAAAGTTATTAAAAAGACTAGTACTTCTAAGTTAAAGAAGGATAATAAATTAAGTAAAGAAGAAGTTAAAAATGTTAAAAAACAACTTAAAAGTGCTAAATTAGAGGTTGATACGACTTATAAACCAGTATCTTTTACTTTAATTGAGGTTATAGTTATTATTTTAATTACTGGTATTGTTGTTAGTATATGTAGTGGTTTGATTGTTTTTAATAATTATGATAAGATTATTTCTAATAGTAGTAGTGAAAAGGATAAAATTAGTGAGTTTTTAGAAAGTTATAATCATATATTAGAAAGTTATGTTGAAGATGTTGATGGAGATAAATTAATAGATGCTGCGATAAATGGAATGTACAGTTATTTGGGGGATTCTTATAGTGGCTATATTGATAAAGAAACTACTGAGAGTCTTCAAGAACAATTAGAAGGTAAATATAAGGGTGTAGGTATTGAAATTACAAGCGATTCTGAAAATATTATTATAACTGGTGTATTTGAAGGTTCTCCCGCTGAAAAAGCTGGATTAATGGTGGGTGATATTATTACCAAGGTTGATGGTGTAAGTTATATTGGTAAGAGTGCTAGTGATGTTTCGAATGCTATTAAGAAATCTAGTAAGAAGAGTTTCGAATTAACTTATATTAGAGATGAAAAAGAATATAATGTTGTTGTTAATAAGGAAGAAGTTTATATTGATTCTGTTAATAGTGATGTTATATCTGGTGTAGGATATATTCAAATTGAAACTTTTTCTGCAACTACAATGGAGCAAGTTAAGAAAAAGATTGATGCTTTTAATGATGATATTAAAAATATTATTATTGATGTTAGAAATAACAGTGGTGGTTATTTAAGTAGTGCTTATGAAACTGCGGATTTATTTATAGAAAAAAATAAAATAATATATAAACTAAAAGATAAGGATGGAAATATAACAAATTATCTTGATAGAAATAAGGTTTATAGAAGTTTTGATAATATAGTTGTTTTGATTAATGAGGCAAGCGCCTCTGCTTCTGAAATATTAGCTGCTGCATTACAGGAAAGTGCTGGTGCTAAGCTAGTAGGAAAGCAAAGTTTTGGAAAAGGAACTGTTCAAGAAACTGAAGTGTTATCTAGTGGTGCGATGGTTAAACATACTTCATCGTATTGGTTAACTCCTAGTGGAAAAAGTATTAATAATATTGGCCTTTCTCCGGATGTGGTAGTTAAACTTGATAATAATATTGATAATAATAATCAAAATATAGATAATAATAATCAAAATATAGATAATCAACTTGATAAAGCTATTGAAATTTTAAAATAATAATTATTAAGAAATATTTTGTTAATAATATTTCTTTTTAAATTTATTGGTTATAAAAAAGTTTATTATATGAAAAAGGAGAATAGTTATGAGTTTAAAAAAAGGTGATATAATTCAGATTCATTGTTATAAGCATGATGGAACTTTACATAAGGTTTGGGATAAGTCAGTTGTACTTGAAAATAAGAAGGATTGTTTAATTGTTGCTAATGAAAATGTTTTAGTTACAAATTTTGATGGAAAATCATGGAGAACTAAAGAGTGTGCTATTTTATTTTTTTATAAAAATAGATGGTTTAATATTATTGCTCAATTTAAAAAGTTTGGTTTATATTATTATTGTAATATATGTAGTCCTTTTGTAATAGATGGAAATATTTTGAAGTACATTGATTATGATTTAGATTTAAGGGTGTTTGATAATGGATCTTTTAGGGTTTTAGATAGAGATGAGTATGAAACTAATAGAAGAAAGATGAAATATCCTTTTGAAATTGTGAAAATTATAAGTAAAGAGCTAAATAATTTAATTAATATGAAAAAAAAGGGTGTTGATCCTTTTAATTTTAATTATGTAAATTTTTATTATAATTTATATAAAAAAATGTAATTTTTTGGGTTGTATAGAATATTATATAATATATAATTTTTTGTTATGTAGTTATTTTTTATGTTTATTAACTTTATTTTATATTTTTTTTGTTTTTTTTAAAAAAGTGTTGACTTTATGATTATCAAGTGGTATATTAATGGGGCTACTTCGGAAAGAAGTAGGCGAAATTCACTGAAATTTACAATGTTTATCAGCTAAAATTAAATATTTTGAAAAAAATGTAAAAAAATGTAAAAAAGTTGTTGACAATGTAAATTACTCATGATATATTATATGAGCAAACCCAAAAATGAGGTTTGATTGATCTTTGAAAACTAAGTAAAATATGAGTTTTGTAGCTAGGATTAAAGTTAAATCAATTCTTTAACAATAAAGACTTTTTTTATTGAGAGTTTGATCCTGGCTCAGGATTAACGCTGGCGGCATGCCTAAGACATGCAAGTCGAACGGAGTACACCACTGAACTTTGAATGAAGCTGATGAGCTTGCTCTGATGTGGAATGATTAGGAATGTGGATTCTGTACTTAGTGGCGAACGGGTGAGTAACACGTGGGTTATCTGCCTTTAAGTTGGGGATAACAGTTGGAAACGACTGCTAATACCGAATGTGCTAGTAATAGTAAAGGAGCTCTAAAGCTTCGCTTAAAGATGAGCCTGCGGCGTATTAGCTTGTTGGTGGGGTAATGGCCTACCAAGGCGACGATGCGTAGCCGGACTGAGAGGTTGAACGGCCACACTGGGACTGAGACAC
>JAFQID010000021.1 GCA_017397685.1 Bacilli bacterium
AAATGCGTTCTGACAAACAATACTATAACATATTTTATATTTTTTTTAAATATTTTTATCTGTTTTTGTGCGATAATTACTAGAAAATCATATATTTTTAAAAAGTACACAACATTGTGCACTTTATTTAAAATTCAACGAAAATTAAAAGAAAAGTTTTGCTTTTCTTTTAATGTTATATTGATTTTTCTATTGAAATTTTCATTTCAAAATCATTAATTTTTATTGTTTCAGATGCGCTGCCTTTTTCAAATGTAATAGCAAGTACTTCTTCTTTTATATAGTCAAGATGTTTTTCTATAGCTTTTTCTATTTCTTTTGGTGCTTCATATATTACATTAATTCTGTCTGCTATATCAAACTCATTTGTTTTTCTTAGGTTTTGTACTTTACTTACTATTTCTCTTGCGATTCCTTCATCTATTAAATCTTCAGTAAGTTCTGTATTTATTGCAACTGTTTTATACCCTTGGAATATTACATTATATCCATTAGTTGCTTCTATATTTTTGATTACGTAGTTTGATTCTATATTATATTCATTTCCTCCAAGATTTAGTTTTAGCTCTCCATTTTCTAACGCTTTTTGTTCATCATCGGTTAAGTTTTGTAATTTTTCAGTAAATTCTTTTATATTAGATGCGAATAGTTTTCCTACTTCTTTGAAGTTTGGTTTGTAACTTACTTTAGCATATTTACTCATATCACTTGCCCAAATAACAGATTTAACGTTTAGTTCTTCTTTGAATAGATTTTCAAACTCGTTTATTTTTTCTTTATATTTTTCTTCAAAGATTACTTCACTTATTGGTTGTCTTACTTTGATTTTGCTATCTTCACGAGCACTTCTTGCATAAGAGATTAATTCTATTACAAGATCCATTTTTTCTTCTAATTTTGTATCTATTTTTGTTTCGTCACATTCTGGGTATTTTGATAAATGTACACTTGTTTCACCAGTTAGGTTTCTATACATTTCTTCAGATAAGAATGGTACGATTGGAGCGATAAGCTTTGAAATACCTATTAAAATTTCATAAGTTGTTTGATATACCGCTTTTTTAGAAGTGTTTAACTCGCTGTCCCAGAATCTTCTTCTATTTCTTCTTATGTACCAGTTTGATAAATCATCACAAACAAAGTCTTGTACTAGGTGAACTGTTTTATTTAAATCATATTTTTCCATTTCATTTGTTACATTTTTTATTAGGTTATTATATTTTGAAAGTAACCATTTATCTATATCTTCAAGTTCTTCATAATCTACGTTATATTCTCTTGGATCTATTTCATCCGCATTTGCATATAACTGGAAGAATGTATAAGTATTTTTTAATGTTCCAAAGAATTTTGAACATGTTTCTTTTAGGCCATCTTCATCAAATTTTGTAGGTGTCCATACAGGAGATACTGATACTAGGTACCATCTACATGCATCAGCACCATATTTTTCAAATAGTTCAAATGGATTTACGCCGTTTCCTTTAGATTTACTCATTTTTTGACCATATTTATCAAGTAGTAAATCATTTACTAATACGTTTTTATATGGACTTTTTTTCATTATGAATGTGCTTATTGCTAGTAAGCTATAGAACCATCCTCTTGTTTGATCTATTCCTTCGCATATGAAGTCAGCTGGGAATAATTTATCAAAGTTTTCTTTGTTTTCAAATGGATAGTGATGTTGTGCGAAAGGCATTGCTCCACTATCGAACCAACAATCTATTACTTCAGGTGTTCTATGCATTGTTTTACCACATTTTTCACATTTTATATGTATGTCATCTACGTATGGTCTATGTAATTCAACGTTTTCATCTATTTGTTCTATTGATTTTTCTACTAGTTCTTTTCTTGAGCCGATACATTCAAGGTGCCCACATTCACATTTCCATATGTTAAGTGGCGTTCCCCAATATCTAGTTCTAGAAAGTGCCCAGTCATTTACGTTTTCAAGCCAGTTTCCAAATCTTTTTTCACCTACGAATGTTGGGAACCAATTTACTGTTTTATTGTTTGCTACTAATTCATCTTTTAAATCAGTCATTTTTATATACCATGATGGTGTTGTGTAATATAGAAGTGGTGTTTTACATCTCCAGCAGTGAGGATAGTTGTGTTTTAGCTGTTCTTTTTTAAATAGTTTATCGTTTTCTTTTAACCATTTTATTACTTCTTTATCAGCATCAAATACTAACATATCTTTCCAAGGTCCTTCTGTATATTTTCCTTGTTCATTTACTGGATTTACTACTGGAAGAGCGTATTTTTTACATACTTCATAGTCTTCTGCTCCAAAAGCTGGGGCTAAGTGAACTATTCCTGTTCCATCTTCAGTTGTAACATATTCATCGCATGTTATATAATGCGTTTTACCTTCAAAGTTTATGAATGGCATTAGTTGTTCATATTCTTTATATTCTAAGTCTGTTCCTTTATATGTTTCAAGTACTTTTGCATCTTGTCCTAGTACTTTTTCAAGTAGTTTTTCTGCTACTATAAACTTATATCCTAAAGACTCTGCTTTTACATAAGTTTCGTTTGGATTAACGCATACTGCTGTGTTTGCAAGTAGTGTCCAAGGTGTTGTTGTCCATACTAGTAGATATGCATCATCTTCTTTTAATTTCATTGGAACTGTTACTGTAGTTACTGTATCTTCTTGATATCCTTGTGCTATTTCATGAGATGCTAGTGCTGTTCCACATCTTGTACAGAATGGTACTATTTTATGTCCTTGATATATTAAACCGGCTTTAAAGAATTCTTTTAATATCCACCACTCAGTTTCTATGTAATTGTTATCAAATGTAATATATGGGTTTTCCATATCAATGAAATATCCCATTTGACGTGTCATTTCTTCCCAGCGTTCTTTATATGTCCATACGCTTTCTTTACATTTTTGATTAAACTCTTTTATACCATATTTTTCTATTTCAGTTTTATCATTTAAACCAAGTTGTTTTTCAACTTCTAGTTCTACTGGTAAACCATGTGTATCCCATCCAGCTTTTCTAAGTACTTTGTATCCTTGCATAGTTTTGTATTTACAGAAACTATCTTTAAGGTCTCTTGCGATTACATGGTGAATTCCAGGTAAGTTATTTGCTGTTGGTGGACCTTCATAGAATATAAAACTTGGTGCTTCTTCTCTTTCTTCTATTGTCTTGTTTAAGATATTAATCTCGTCCCAGTATTTGTTTACTTTCTCTTCTATTTCTTTTGGATTACTCTTTTCTAGTTCGTTAAATTTTTTCATTTTTTCCTCCTTCAAATTAAAAAGGATGGCACAAAAGGAGTCATTATATGACGGTACCATCCTTATTTTCTCTTTATTTTTTTAACGAAGTATTTTATACTCCGGACTTATCTTATCCATAAGTCGCATCAGAAGTGATCTTTATATAAAATTGTTATTAGTTTTCACCAGACACTAACTCTCTTTGAACTTTTTTTATATAACGTCTTCGTCCTTTGTTTTTTAAAACATGAAATAATTATATCACTTGTTTTTTTGTTTGTAAATAGTTTTAAATTATTAAATTATTTATGAAACTCGTAATAAATTCGCTGAAATAAATAGTTATTAATGCTCCGATTAGAAGAAATGGTCCGAATGGGATGATTCCTTCTTTATTTTTCTTTATAATTATTATTGAAAATATTAAACCTAAAAGTGAACCAATAAATAGAGATATTATACTATTTATAAGGCCTAGTGCTAGACCAATTACTCCAAATAATTTTATATCTCCATCACCAAGTGATTCTTTTTTAAATATTTTATTTCCTAAATATTTAATTCCAAGCATAAATAGAAAAGTTATTGCTCCAGATAGTATATGGCTTATAACTATATTATAATCATTAAAAACTAAGAATGTTATTATTAGTGATACGATTGATAGAAGAAGTACTCTATCAGATATATAGTAATAAAGAAAATCACTTACTATTGTCACCATTAAAGCGGATGCTAAAATTGTTGATATCCAAAAGTTTTGAGTAAAGCCAAATAATATATAGTTGCATAGGAATAATGAAGCACTTGCTATTTCTATTAGTGGGTATATGAAGTTTATTGGTTTTTTACAGTATGCACATTTACCTTTTAAAAATATAAATGAAAGTACTGGAATATTCATATACCATTTAAGTTGTTTTTTACATTTTGGACAAAAGCTTCTTCTTTGTGATACTTTTATTTTATTTGGTATTCTATATCCCATACATGCATAGAAGCTTCCAAATATAAGACCGAGCACTGTTATTAGTATTATTATTAATGTTTCTGCCATTTTTCTCCCCCACTACATTATTTCTGTGTATACACCAAACATTGGAACAATTATTGAAACTATTATTAATCCAACCATTACAGCTAATATAGCTATCATTATTGGTTCTATAAAAGTTTTTATTTGATTTATTAAGTTTCTTTGTTGTTTTTGGTAGAAGTCGCCTACTTTATCAAGCATTTCAGCAAGTTCTCCGGTTGATTCTCCTGTTAGTATCATATAGTATGCTATTTCCGGGATTGCCCAGTGATCTTTAAAAGATTCACTCATTTTTTCTCCTTTTAGAAGATTATTTATTGTTCTAAACATTATTGATTTGTAAGTTTCGTTTGATGTTATTTTACTAAGAATATCTATACTATCAGTTAACAAAATATTATTTTTATTTAATGTTGCGAATGTTCTTGCAAATATACTTATTTCTTTTGTTATTATAATTTTTCCGATTACTGGAATATGCATAAATATGTATTGCATAAATGCTCTAAATGCTTTTAAGTTTTTGTATGCAACATAATAAAGAATAGATATTCCAGTTATAAATAAGATGATTGTTGCATAATTATTTTTTAAATATGCTGATAAGTTAAGTGTTGCTACTGTAATTGGGTTAAGTTCCGCGTTCATTGATTCATATACTCCAACAAATTGTGGTACGATATATACTAGCATGAATGTTACTACCGCTACTGCGAATACTAAAACGATTGCTGGATATGTAATCGCACTTATGATTGCTCTTTTTGTATCTTCTATTTCTTGATAATAATCACTCATTTCATCGAGTGTATTTTCTATGTCTCCAATTAGTTCAGCAGATTTAACCATATTTACAAGAAGTGCCGGGAAAACATTTCCTTGTTTTCTTAGGGCTTCAGAAAAACTTTCACCCATAGTTAATTCATATATTATTGCATCATAAACGCTTCTATATTTTTTTCTTTTATCTTGTTTAGCTAGTATTTTAACAGCGTCTGTTAATGGGATACCCGCTTTTATATATGTAGAAAGTTGAGCAAGCCAGAATATTAAGTCTTTATTTTTCATCTTTCTTTTTAAAGTTGATGCTTCAGTGTGGAAGAAGTTTATTGCCCATGATGTTGTTATTTCATATACGGTCATTCCTTCATCTATTAAGTATGAATAAACATCTAGTTTTGAAAGTGCTGCAAAGTAACCTTTTATTAGTTTTCCTTCTTTATTTCTTGCTAAGTATCTATATGTTTTTTTAACTTCACTACGTACCGCATCGTCACTAGACTGGTCTATTGTCATTATAACTAGACTTGCTTCTTTTCTCTCTCTTGCTTCTCTTACAAATGATATGTTATTATATTTATCTACTATATATTCTTTTAATTTTTTGCCTAAAGTTTTCCCTGAGTTTTTCTTTTCTTTTGATATTCTTTTTTGTTCATCATACCATTTTTTTATTTTCATGTATATATCATAAACATATTTACTTGTTTTCATATAAATGAATACTGGAAAATCATAAAATATTATTGTTAATATGTATTCGCCACCATTATATATGGACATACCTAAATTATATAGTTCTTCAAATAATAGTTTTAATCCCCAGTTCCATAATGCTAATATAAAAGTTTTAATTCCCCAGTAAAAGTATGTGAAAAATGATACTATGAATGATATCAAAAAGTCAAAAATACTAAATACACCAAGACCTATATTTTTAATTAGATATGATATTTCATAAAAAAAACTTTTAATTAAATTTATTATTGAAAAACGTTTTTTTTCTTTTTTTATTTTCGGATTTTTAGTTTTTTTAGCTTTTATTTTTTTATTTGCCATATTAAAAATCCTCCTTCTTATTCTATATAAAGTATAACATATAATTTTTTAAATATAAAGTGTTTTTTTATTTTTATTTCATATAATATAATAGGTGAGTTTATGAGTACGAATATTTTTGATTTTTTTAAAAATATTAAACTTTCAGAGATTGCAAGTGGAGCAAATAGAACTCTTAGTGTTGCGAAAAAAGCTATTCCGGTATATAAGGAAGTAAGACCTTTTTTTGATGGAAAAAAGAAATTATTTAATAAAAAAAATGAATTACAAGATGAAGTTGAATCTAGGCCTATTATGGTTAAGGAAATTAGCGAAACTAGAGGAAGCTATAATGATAATTTAACTTTTTTTCAGTAAATTAAAAGAAAACCTTTTGTTAGTTTTCTTTTTTTGTATCTGCGCTAAGTACTGCTAAGAATGCCTCTTGAGGAACTTCTACACTTCCTACTTGTTTCATTCTTTTTTTACCTTCTTTTTGTTTGTCTAATAGTTTTCTTTTTCTTGAAACGTCTCCCCCATAGCATTTTGCTAAGACATTCTTTTTCATAGCGGATATGTCTTCTCTTGCGATTATTTTAGAGCCTATGCTTGCTTGGATTGGTACGTTGAACATTTGTCTTGGTATTATTTTTTTTAGGTTTTCACATATTACTTTCCCTCTTTTGTATGCAAAGTCTTTATGAACAATAACACTTAAAGCATCAACTATTTCACCATTTAACAGTATATCCATTTTTACGAGTTTACTTTCTTTATATCCAATAAAATCATAATCAAATGATGCATAGCCTTTTGTATAACTTTTTAGTTTATCAAAGAAGTCATATACTATTTCAGAAAGAGGCAATTCATATTTTATTATTATTCTTGATGTATCGAAGTATTCTTGTGTTTTATATATTCCTCTTTTTTCTTGGCATAGTTCTATGATTGAACCAACATACTCACTTGGCACTGATATATTTGTAAGAACATAAGGTTCTGATATAGACTCTATTTTTACTTGTTCCGGCATTTTTGATGGTGAATCTATATATATTTTTTCTCCTGAGGTTAATAATACTTCATATATAACTGATGGACTGGTTGCGATTATATCAATATTAAACTCTCTTTCTATTCTCTCTTCAATTATTTCCATATGAAGTAAGCCTAAAAATCCACATCTAAAACCGAATCCTAAAGCTGACGATGTCTCAGGTTCAAACGTTAGAGACGCATCGCTTAATTTTAATTTTTGTAGTGCTTCTTTTAAAGATGAGTATTTAGAACTATCTATGGGATATATTCCTGAAAATACCATTGGTTTTATTTTTTTATATCCTGGAAGTGGTTCTACTAATTCATTTTCATGACAAACAGTATCCCCTACTTCTATATCTTCTATACTTTTTATTGATGCGCTTAAAAAGCCTACTTCTCCTGCTGATAAGGATTCTTTTTTTACTTCTTTTGGGGTGTTTTTTCCAAGACTAAGTACTTCATAAGTAGCATCTGAGTTTATAAAGCGTATTTTATCTCCAATTTTTATTGTTCCTGACATTATTCTGATTAATGCAATAACACCTTTATATGGATCAAAATAACTATCGAATATTAGTGCTTGTAGTTTATCATTATTTGATTTTGGAGATGGCACTCTATCTATTATTGCATCTAATATTTCCGCTACTCCCTCGCCTGTTTTGGCTGAACAACAAAGTATTTCATCTTCATTAAAACCGATGGTATCAACTAGTAATTTTTTTACTCTTGGCACATCCGCGTTTGGTAAGTCTATCTTATTTATAACTGGTATTATTTCTAGGTTGTTATCGAGTGCTAAGTAAAGATTTGCTAGAGTTTGAGCTTCTATTCCTTGTGCTGCATCAACTACTAATATTGCTCCTTCACAAGCGGCCAAGCTTCTTGATACTTCATACGAAAAATCAACATGTCCTGGAGTATCAATTAGATGAAATATATGATTTTTATAATTTAATTCAACTGCATTTAGTTTTATTGTTATTCCTCTTTCTCTTTCTAGTTCCATTGAATCTAGTATTTGGTCTTTTTTTTCTCTTTCTGTTACCGCACCACAAATATCGAGTATTCTATCAGCTAGTGTACTCTTTCCGTGGTCAATATGCGCTATTATTGAAAAATTTCTTATATTATCCTGTTTCATAGATAGAATTGTACCATAAATTCGGTAAATTAAAAAGAGTAATTTTTATTTTTTTACTCTTAAAGTTTTAATTAAATCCCATCTATACCATTATCGTATATTCACCGTTTTATTTTTGAATATATCTTTCTTTTGCCTCTCGTATTATTTCTAATGCTTCTTCTTTTGAATGATACTCTCCTACTTCTACTTTTATGTTTTGAAGTGTTTTATAGTTTTCAAAGAAGTTTTTAATTTCATCTAATATAAAATCAGATAAGTCTTCAAGTTTTTCTACTTCATTATATCTTGGATCTACATCAGTAACTGATATTATTTTATAGTCTTCAAAACCATTATCTATTACTTTTAAATATCCTAGAACTCTTGCGGGTACTATACATCCTGGATATGTTGGTTCAGTTGTTATTACTAGTATATCTAGTGGATCTCCATCGTTTTCTAAAGTTTTATCGATATACCCATATTCTGCTGGATAGCCCATTGATGAGTAAAGTACTCTATCTAGTTTTATTTTTCCGTTTTTGATTTCAAATTTATTTCTTGAACGATATGGTATTTCTATTACCGCTTCTACTGTATTATTCATATATCTAACTCCTTTTTTATATTTAAAGTATAACATATAAAATCATAAAAAAAAATAGAGTTTACATCTATTAATTTAATTTATTTGATTATTTAGTTATATAATTTTTTAATAGTAGTTTTTTTTCATTTGGATCTTTAACGTATTTTAATAATTCTTTTCTTTCGTTCATTTTTTCTATAAATTCTAATTGATATTCGCTTAAATAATCATATGGTATTTCTAAGTTTTTAACTAGTGGAATTAGTTCTAAGTTTTCATCAAATAATAAAACCGGTAGATTTTCATATGCGAATGTTTTTATATAATATTCTCCGCTTATAATTTTATCGTAATTGGATTTTGAGATAAACTGAATTATATCATAATCATATATATCTTCTCCATGTCCAATTATCATTTTATATATTATATCATCTTTGCATAACTTACTTTTTGCTTCTAAAGATATTTTCCAGTAGGCTGGCCTATAAATCATATTTATACTTCCCATATTTTCTTTCCTTTCCTAAAATAACAATAAAAAAATAGATTTTACACCTATTTTGTTTCTTCTTTAGTAACTTTTATTACTTCTTTACCTTTGTAAAATCCGCATTTTTTACAAGCTCTATGTGGAACTACAACTGATCCACAGTTTTTACATACATCAGTAGTAGGAGCTTCTTTTTTAAGATGTGTTCTTCTTAATCTTTTAGCTGTTTTACTTATTCTTCTAGCTGGAAGTGCTCCGAATAATTGGATATTTAGTTTCATTCTTTATTCCTCCTTGCTTAAATAATTTATGCTTAATAAATTATATTTTTTGCTTTTCGTGATATATTTTCCCATACTTTTATAAAAATATCAAGTGTTTATTATAAATTTGTTTTTTTTATTTATTAATTTTATGTAAAAGTAGTTGTATTTTATTGATTAGAGTAATTAAATTTGATAAAATACTTCTACTAAAAAGGGATGAGGAATATATGAAATTACTTGTTAGTGATTATGATGGAACTTATAATAGTGATTTAGGATTTCCTAGTACTAGAGCTGTCAATAAAAGTATTGATTGTTTTAGGAAAGATGGAAATGTTTTTGTTATAGCTACTGGTAGAAACTTTAAGTCTATTAAAAGTGAAGTAATCAAGTATGGTATAAAATATGATTATTTGATATGTAGTAATGGGAGTTGCATTTTTGATAAAGATGATAATTTAATATATTCTAGAACTTATGATTATGATGTTTGTTTGAAGGCTTTAGATATTTTAACAAAACATGATCTTATTAAAAAGATTTATATGCTTGATGCTTATGGAAATGAAACTATTGATATAAATAAGGTATGTGAAATATATACTATTATAAATCCTTTTTATTTTGATAAGATTAAAAAATTAAAAAAGGAACTTGAGTTTTTGAATGTGTTTAAGTTTTTGCATATTATGACTTTGACTGAGAAAAATGATAAAAAATGTGCGATTGATAAACTTATTAGTGATAGTCATTTTGATATTGATTTTGAGAATATATACTCTATTGGAAATGGAAGTAATGATAGGACTATGATTGAAAGCTATAATGGTTATAAGATGATTTTATCTGAAAGACAGCTTGCTGATACTAAAGCTAAAAGAGTTTTAAGTGTTCCTTCTTTAGTGAGAAAGATATCTGGAGGTAAATAATGAATGTTATTGGTATTATTGCTGAGTATAATCCTTTTCATAATGGACATAAGTATCAAATTGATTTGATTAAAAGTATGTATAAAGATTCTATTATAGTTGTGTGTTTATCTGGTAGTTTTACTCAAAGAGGAGATATTTCTATTTTAAATAAGTTTGATAAGACTAGAATTGCTCTTGAACTTGGAGTTAATTTGGTTGTTGAACTACCTTTTGTTTTTAGTACTTCTTCTGCGGATACTTTCGGAAAATATGGAGTTAGATTATTGAGTGCTCTTGGGGTTAATCTTTTTTGCTTTGGTAGTGAGACTAATGATATTAACGTATTAAAAAAAGTAGCTAATGCTCAGATTAATAATGAAGAGTTTGAAACATTAGTTTCATCTTATTATGATAATGGAATTAATTATCCTACTGCGGTTAATAAGGCTGTTAAAGATTTAACTGGTTATGAGGTTAAGAGTCCTAATGATCTTCTTGCGGTTAGTTATATTAAAGAAATTATTAGAAGTAATTATAATATAGAGTGTTTAAATATTAAAAGAACTAATGATTTTCATGATTTAGAAAGTGATGAGAAAATAGTTTCTGCGAGTAATATTAGAAATAAGTTATGTAATGGCGAAAATATTAAAAAGTATGTTCCTGATATTGTTTATGATTATTTAAAAGATTTTAAGTATAGTAATAAATTATTTGAACTTCTTAAATATAAAATTATAAGTGATGATGATTTAAGTAAATACCTTGATGTTGATGAGGGAATTGAGAGAAGAATAAAGAAAGTGATTATGAATGCTAAGGATATGAACGATCTTATTTTAAAAATTAAATCTAAAAGGTACACTTATAATAAAATTAATAGAATGCTTTGTCATATTTTATGTTCTTTTATGAAGAGTGAGAATGATAATATTTCTGATATAGAGTATATTAGAGTTCTTGGGTTTGATGAAGCTGGACAGAAATATTTATCTAGTATTAAATCTAATATAAAGTATCCTATATTAAATAGTGCTGATACGGATAGTAAGATATTTGATATTGAAAAAAGAGTTAGCTTTATTTATAGTTTGATTTATGATTATGATATTAATTTTGATAAGAGTTTAAAACCTATTATAAAAACTGAAAATTAATTTTTTTCAGTTTTTTTCTCGTATGGTTTTACATTTATTGTTATATATTTATATTCTTCATGTATTTGTTTTAAGTGTGTTTTTATAGAAGTTTCTACTTCATATAGTTTTTTTACTTGCAAGTTTTTACTTACTTCTATGTCTATTATTACACTACTATAGCTACCATATTTAAGTATTGTAACTCTTCTTATGTTTTTCACTTCTTTGTGTTTTTTTAGTTCGTTTTTTATTTCCTTTATTTTTGATTGATCTAAATCTACTTCCCCCATTGCACTTTTAAAGTTTTCTATAAATAAAGTTACTCCTATTTTTAAGGTTAATAGTGATATTATTATACTTCCTAGTGAATCTGCATATTTTAATAGTTTTATTTGATTTGAAAGTAATGATAGTAAAATAAATATAAATGCTACTGCGCCACTTATACAGTCGTATCTACTTTCTGTTCCACTTGTTATAAGTATGTTACTGCCTATTTTTTTACCTTTTTTTATAAGATATGTACTAATTATTAATTTTACTAAAATTGTAAGCAAAGATATAAGCAATATATACCATTTTGTTATTTGATGCGATGGTTCTAGCGAGTTTTTAAATATTTCATATGCCAAATATATTATAAGCATGCTTATAAATATACTTGTTAGATATTCTGCTTTACCATGACCGTATGGATGGTTTTTATCAGGCTTTTTATTTGCAATTTTAGCTCCGATTATTCCTATTATGTCGGTTGCGGTATCTGATAGAGAATGAACTCCATCAGCTATTAACGTTTTGCTTTTTGAAAGTAATCCGAATATTAATTTTAATGATGTTAAAAATATATTTGAGATAAAACTAATTAGTAAGCTTTTTGTAGCCATATTTTTTTCTCCTTTTTATGCTTCGTACCAATTTAGTCCCTGCTCTATTTCTACTTTTAGAGGTACAGAAAGTTTATATACGTTTTCCATTTTTGTTTTTACTAATTCTTTTACTTCTTCAAGTTCTTCTTTTGGAACATTTAATATTAGTTCATCGTGTACTTGTAATAGTAGTTTTGTTTTTAAATTTCTATTTTTTAATTCTTTATGTATGTTTATCATTGCTAGTTTTATGATATCAGCACTTGATCCTTGCATTGGTGTGTTTAAAGCTATTCTATCACCTATTGCCCTTATAGTTTTGTTTTCGTTTTTTATTTCTTCTACTATTCTTTTTCTATTCATTATTGTTCTAACAAATCCTGTTTTTCTTGTTTCTTCAACTATATTTTTCATATAGTTATCTACTCCCGGATACATTTCTAGGTATTTGTTTATGTATTTTCTTGCCTGTACAAACTCTATTTCTAAGTTTTCTCCTAGGCCATAGCCACTTATTCCATATACTATTCCAAATATTACTGCTTTTGCGGTTCTTCTTTGATCTTTTGTTACGTTCTCTTCTGGGACTGAAAATATATCACTTGCTACTTGTGTATGTACATCTATATCATTATTAAATGCGTATGATAGTTTTGGACAAGAACTTACGTGTGCTAAGAGTCTTAGTTCTATTTGAGAGTAGTCACTACTTAGAAGGTATGAATCTTTTGATGGAAGAAAAGCTTTTCTTATTTTTCTTCCTAGTTCACTTCTTACTGGTATGTTTTGAAGATTTGGATCAACTGAACTTATTCTTCCCGTTCTTGCTCCTATTTGTTTATACATTGTATGAATTTTGCCATCACTTAGAACAAACTTTTCATAGCTTTCAAGATATGTTCCATATAGTTTAGATAATTCTCTATATGTAATTATTTCTTCAATTATTGGATGATATTTTCTCAGTTTTAATAATGATTCGTGTGCGGTTGAGTTTTTATTTTTGCCTTTTCCTCTAGGTAAGTTTAATTTTTCATAAAGAATATTTGCTAGCTGTTTTGGTGAGGATAAATTAAAGTCTTCTCCAGCATAATTATATATGTTATGCTCACTTATTTCCATTTTTACTTTTATTTCTTCTTTTAGCTCATTTATTATGTTTAAATCGAAATCTATTCCAGTAAGTTCCATATCTGTTAAGACATATATAAGAGGATGTTCTATATTCGTGTATAAATCTTCTAGCTGTTCTTTTTGTAGTTCTTCTTTTAATGTATTATTTATATCATAGATAAATTTTGATTTTTTACATATTATTTTTATTATATCTTCAGAAGTATAATCGCTTTTTTTACCAAACATTGTATCAAAATGTGGTATATTTTCATTAAATACTAGAGCTAAGTTGTTAATATCATCTTTTGTAATATAGTTAAGTAAATAAGCAGCAATTTGAGTGTCAAAAATACTATTTGTTTTTATTCCTAGTTTATTAAGTGCGATAATGTTCTTTTTTAAGTCGTATGTTATATTTATGTTTTTAAATAGTTCTTTATTTATTAGTATTGCTGGTAAGTCAAAATAGTATGCGTTTTTTCCGTCATAAATTGATGCTCCTACTAGGTTAGCTGTATGATAGTTTGGACTATCTAGCTGTATATATAAAGAAGCGTTATCAAAGTTTATGTTTAGTTTTTCTTCTACTTTTATGTATGCTGTTGTTTCAGAATTAGAGTTATTTTGATTATTGGATACTGGAATATTTTTTAAGAAATTATTAAACTCAAGTTCTTTATAAAGTTCAATTAATTTTTCAGTATTAACTTGTCCATATTTTATATCTTCAAAAGTATAGTCAAAATCTATTGTTTTATATATTGTTGCGATTTTATATGAAAAGTATGCATCATCTTTTCCACCAATTAATTTTTCTTTTAGTTTGCCTTTTATGTTTTCTATGTTTTGATAAATGTTGTCAAGTGAATCATATTCCTGAAGAAGATTTAATGCCGTTTTTTCACCTATTCCCTTTACTCCTGGTATGTTATCTGATGGGTCTCCCATTAGGGCTTTTAAATCTATCATTTTTATTGGGTTTATTCCGTATTGCTCTTTAAATGTTTTTTCATCCATAAATATATAGTCTTTTTGTTTTAATAGTTTAACTGTTACTTCATCTGTTATTAACTGTAGTAAGTCTTTATCACTACTTATTATTGTTGCGTTATAAAGTTTATCTTCATCAGCCATGCGTGCAAATGTACCGATTATATCATCAGCCTCATAGTTATCACACTCTATATATTTTATTCCAAGAAGTGAACATATTTCTTTTGCTATTGGAAATTGCATTTTTAATTCTTCTGGTGTTTCACTTCTTCCATCTTTGTATTCTTTATATAAATCTTGTCTAAAGTTTTTTCCTTTATCGAATGCTACCATTATATATTCTGGGTTTTCTTCTTTTAGTATTTTATTTAGCATATTTATAAAACCGTATAATCCATTTGTTGGAAATCCTTTAGAGTTTCTCATTATGTTTCCTGTATATGCGGTTGCATAATAGCTACGAAATAGTAAGTTATTTCCATCTATTAATATTGCTCTTTTTTTCATTTTATCACTCCTAGATATATATTAATTATATAATATAAAATTAAAAATAAAAAGTCATAATTTTGATTATGACATTTATTCAACTACGTATGGATTTGTGTAGCTACCTGTACCTGACGAAGCGACTGTTACTTCAGGTTTTAGGGAGATTACTGGAAGTAAACCTAGAGTGTCGAGCACATCGTGATGGGTAAGGGAGCCCGTAGCGCGCACAGAGAACGAAGTAGCATAAGAGACAGTCCAGCGGAGCGGACCCATTGTCCAATAACCACCACTTGTGTATAAGTAATATGTTTTATTATCTGATGAACCATCACTTTGATACATTCTTCCACCTGCAAATGCTACTTCATCTGCAGTAAGTAATCCTATTGGTTTAGATAATTTTCCATTACCTCCCCAACTATCTCCTGCTACCGTATGTTTATCTTCTATGTCAGCACATTTATATGTTGGCTGAGCATCACTTTTCGCTGAAATTGTAGTAATGTCCATTAATCTATTCGCTGCTCCATAAAATGTGTAATTTTTATTTCCCGTTGTCGGATTACTCTTATCTGCACAATATGGTACATTAGCTATTTGGTTAGCATAATTAACTAATCCACTTGATATATACCATGCATCTATAGTTGTCTTTGCAAGGCTCTCTCCTGTTCCATCTTCCCATATATATTCATTATATTTTTCATTATCACTACTTTCGTAAAATGCATATGTTGTATCGTTTATTTTTACATCTGTTCCTGTAGTTGGACAAGTTCCATTTTCATATGTTCCATTATATCTCATTCTTATACTGCCATCTTCGTTTGTTCTAACTATTCTCCAGCAAAATCCTCCAAATACTACATTATTATTTTCAACAGCTCCTCTATAGTAATATACTATCTCGCCATATTCATCACCATCTAAGTCTTCTGTTAAGTCTGGATTTGTAGTGTAATATAGTCCTTTTCCATTTGTATCTGATGATATTTCTGCAAAGTTTATTCCTTTCGGACTATTGACATATTTACTTGCTTCATCATCTCTATACGCTATATCATTAGCAAGTATATGATCTATTAAAAGATTACTTTCTTCAAAGTATACTGTACATTTTGTTTTCTTGTTAAATCCTTCTATTCCTAAATGATTTGTTGCATTGTCATAGGTTACTGTTTCTCCATTTGTACATGAGTAATCTACTAGTTTATATACTTTATTATCATCTAGCTCATCTACACTTTTACCACCCACATACATTGATATAACGTTTATATCATATTTAGTGTAATTATCTGGTATCTCAGTGTATTTATCTGGAATTATTACTTCTGATAATTCATTTGTGTTATATCCGCCCATTATATTAAACTTTACTGTTATTTCTTCTTCGCTATTATTTGTTATTTGAAGGGTTGATTTTCTTTTTGTCATTATTAATCCATATGTTTCTTCGTTTTCATCATTTGCGTATTTTATAGATATATTATTGTTGCTCTCATATACTATTTTATAATTTGTACTTACTGTATTTAATGAACTTACTTCTATAACTATTTCTGTTTTACCTGGTTTTACTTTTATTTCACTTACTGATTCATCATTTATTTTTATAGAGTATAGTAAAGAGCCTATATACATTTCACTTGCTCTATAGTTATTTGATGAGAATATAAATGTTGAGTATGTTAGTCCAAGAAGTGGACAAAGTGATAATAATAGAATAGTTGCTAGTAAATATTTTTTAGATTTTGATTTGAAATAATATTTCATAATATACCTCTTTTTATTAGTATGTAAAAAGGTTTGCTTAAGTATAATAATTTTTTTATATAAGCAATATTTTATCTTTTTACCTTTATATTAATTATATCAAGGACCCCCCCCCCCAGTTGTCAAGTAGCGAATTTGTGTTCGTGCAGGAGAGAGTAAAATTTTTATTTAACGTCCCATTTTCTTGTTAACGGAACTTTATCTCGAGAAGGGGCCTGGGGAAAGTCAAGGACGAACCATAGTGAGTTTATCTTGATCCTTGACTTTCATATACTTTTAAAATATTTTTTCAAAT
>JAFQID010000022.1 GCA_017397685.1 Bacilli bacterium
ATATAATACAGGGTGGTGTACGGCTGGAGAATCGACAGCTAAAAGTCAATTATCTATGGGAGATTTTTATGTTTATTATACGCTAGATGAAAATAATGAGTATAAAGTACCAAGAGTTGCGATAAGAATGGAAGGAAATGATATTGGAGAGATAAGAGGGATAGCTAAAGATCAAAACATAGAATCAGATATGGAAATGATAGTTGAAGAGAAGTTAAAAGAGTTTCCAGATAGAGATAAGTATTATAAAAAAGTTAATGATATGAAGATGCTTACTTTGATATATAATAAGCATAAAAATAAAGAAGAACTTACGAAAGAAGAACTTAAGTTTTTGTATGAAATAGAAAATGAAATAATAAGTTTTGGATATGATATAGATCCTAGAATTAAAGAAATAAAAAGAAGTAGAAATATAAAATATGATTTATCTTGTGTATTTGATTGTACACAAGAGCAGGTTGCTTTATCAGAGGAGGAATTAACAAAGGATACAATATGTTTATATGCTAGTTTATATAAATATAATAATCTTAATAAATATAATAAGGTTAGAAATGTTGATGAATTAGTGTTAGCCAAGTATATAAAAGGTTCGTTATATTTACCTTGGTTAAGAAGTGCAGAAGGATTATTATTACCGGAGTATATAGGTGAAGATTTGCGTTTATCTAGTTTAACTAGTGCAGTGGGATTAAAATTACCTAAGAGTATAGGAAGAGATTTATATTTATCTAGTTTAACAAGTGCAGAAGGATTAAAATTACCACAAAGTATAGGTGGATATTTATACTTATCAAGTTTAAGGAGTGCGGAAGGATTAGAATTACCACAAATTATTAAATATGGTTTAGATTTATCTAGTTTAATAAGTGCTAAAGAATTAAAGTTGCCAAAAATTATTGAAGGAAATTTAGAATTGACTAGTTTAATAAGTGCAGAAGGATTAGAATTACCTCAAAATATGGAAGGAAAATTAGATTTATCCAGTTTAAAAAGCGCTAAAGGACTAGTATTACCAAAAAGTGTTGGTGGGAGTTTATATTTAAGAGAGTTAACAAGTGCTAATGGTTTAATATTACCTGAGAGTGTAGGAGGAGATTTATATTTATCTAGTTTAAAAAGCGCTAAAGGACTAGTATTACCAAAAAGTGTTGGTGGGAGCTTATATTTGAAAGAGTTAACAAGTGCAGAGGGGTTAATATTACCGGAAAGTATAGGAGATGGTTTATATTTATCTAATTTGACAAGTGCTGAAGGATTAAAACTACCACGTATTATTGAAGGAGATTTAGATTTGTCTGGTTTAACAAGTACTGAGGGATTAATACTTCCAGAAAGTATAGAAGGAAATTTATATTTAAATAATTTAACAAATGCGGAAGGTTTTGTTTTTCCGCAATCTATTGGTTTGTTTGGTCACGGAATATTACAAATTAGATCTATAGGTGTTGAGGAAATTAATAATTTAAATATACCTGATAATATAAATTATAGTATTATGTTTAAAAATGCTGTTGTTTCTTATAGAGATATTGATCAATATAAAAGTGAGAAAAAAATAATATAATATAAAACAAAGTGAAAATCAGTCACTTTGTTTTTAAAATCTTATTTGATTATTAATTTTCTTTATTAGTGCTTCATATTCTTTTTGATCGTTTACGTTTGCGATTTCGTTTTCATTTATTAATGAAAAGTTTTCTAGTAGTGGTGTTTTATCTTCTGTTTTTATATTGTTTATTTTTTTGTATATTGACCAGCCAGCTCTATTTATTTTTTTGCCTGTTTCTATTTCTTTTTTTCTTAGTTTATCAACATTGTATTTGAATTTAGTATGATTTATTACTTTTATTGCTACTATTGATTCTTGAGTTCCAAAGAATAGTATATCATCAGTTGGCTTATTTATTATTTTTTCTATTATTGAATCGTAGTAGTAAGTATCTCCATAAAGGAAAGTAACTGGTTCACCAAGGTATTTATAATAAAACATATTAAATAGTTTGCAGTCATATATTAATGGAAGTCTTGTTGCTCCGGGAGTTTCATATAGTTCATTATCTGATACTATAAATATTTCTTCTGCTTTATTTTCTTTTAGTTGTCTAACTAATCTTTCTAGTAGGTTTTCTTTTCCTATTTTTATTAGGTGTTTTGTTGTGTGTTTATATTTTCTCCATCTTGTTGCTGGTCCGCCAGCCATTATAATATATTTCATTTTTTACCTCTTTTCTTTAACGTGGTTCATAATGAAGTCAACGATTAATTTTGTTGATTGTCCGAGCTTTTGCGGTAAGTATTTTTTTATGAAGTTTTCTAATGCTTTTATGTCATAGTTATCTTTATTTATTATATCAAATATTGGCTCAATTGTTTCAAATGAACATGTTGGCATTGATTTTTTAGGATCTAGGTTTAGTCCATTTTTTGTCATATATTCTTCATAATCATATAAATAATAAAGAGTCTTCTTTTTTAGTATTGCAGCTTCTAATGATATAGAGCCGTAGTCTGCAATTATATAATCACATACATGTAAAAGGTCAGCAACATCAAATTCTTTTAAGCTAAGCAAGTATATTCCTTCTTTGTTTATCTCTAGTTTTTGATTAGGATGGCAAGTTATAATAAGTGCGAAATCTTTTGGATTATATTTATTTATAAGAATTTGTGGTCCTTTTACGTCATATGTTCTAAATGTTGGTGCGTAGTATACAATTTTTTTGTTTTTAAGTTCTGGGTATTTTGTAAAAAATTTCTTTTTTGCATTTTCTTCATTTTGAAGAATGTAATCTATTCTAGGAAGGCCATAGTTGAGTAATACATCTTTTTTAACATTAAATCCTTCTTCATAGAACTTATCAAATGCTTCTCCACCTGCGATGATAGCGTCATAGTTTTTGTGCATACAAAGTAGTTTAGCACTTTTACTACTTCTACCTGAGATTGTATCTAATGTTTGATATCCTGATTTTTTTATTTTACCAATTGAGTGCCATATTTGAAGAACTTTAAGAGTCTTTTTATGTTTTAATATACACACTGGTATGCAATAAGAATCTATAATTGCCATTTTTGATGTTGCTAGATGATACATTTGTCTTAGTATTTCAAATGCGTATAATAATTTATCTTTTAAATTTTTTCCAATTCTTTTGCATAGGAAAACCATTTCTATATTTTTATCTCTTTTTTCTATTTCTTTTTTTATCATTTCAAAGTCTATGTGTATGTAGTCTGTTTGTCTACTTATGAATACTATTTTATTATTATTAGTCGGAAATAGTTTTAAAATTGCGTATATTGTTTTTAGAATTAGTTTAAATACTTTTATTATCATAATTACTCCATAAAATTAATTTTAATTAACAACTATATTTTAACATATATGAAAGATTTTTACAAAAAGAATTGTTATTGGATAAAAATTTGTTATAATTTTTATGGAGGATATATTATGAAAAAGTTAAAAAAGATTATTAAAAGACAAGGTATTTTAAAAGATATGAAGCTTAGTAGTATATTTAAGATAATTTGTAAGAAGAATTATTATTATAATAAAAAGATTGTTTTTTCTATTAAAGAAGTTTGTGATTTTATAGGAATTAGTGTACCTAAGGAGTTTGATGATATTAAAAGGGTTCCTTTTAATAAAACTAATTTGTTTGATGAACTTGAAAATAAAGAAAAGATTTTTGAAAGCATTGTTAGGGAAAGAAAGTATGATATAGAATATTTTACTAAACAGTTTTTAAATATTAAAAATTTTAGAGAAAAGTATGATTATCAAGAGTGTTTTGAAAAAGATGATGTAATGTTTTTAAAGATGTTTATTGAATGGTATTATATGTATGAGGATTATGGGTTTAATTATAATGATTATTATGATTATGAAATATATAATAAGAGTGTAAGTGAACTTGATGGATTTTTAAATAGTAAGTATAGAAGTAGGGTTTTTATTGCTTGTAATGATAAGAATTATACTTTTCCTTTTAAGAATAAGGCTGAGTTTAATAAAACTTTTAGTAAATTTATTTCTAGAGACTGGATTGATGCGACTAACTCTAGTGAAGAAGAGTTTTTAAAGTTTGTTAAAAAGCATCCTAAGTTTTTTGCTAAACCTATATATGGAACAGGTGGTGAAGGTGCTGGTATAAAGGAATATAAAGATAATTTTGATGAACTTTATGAGTATTGTAAAAAATACAAGTGTATATGTGAGGAAGTTGTTAAGCAACATAAGGATATGGCTAAATTTAATAAGGATACTTTAAATACTCTTAGAGTATATACTTTGGTACCGCTTAACGGAAAGCCTTTTGTTACAGTTGCAAATGCTAGGTTTGGTAGAAAAGGAAATGCAGTTGACAATTTTCATATGGGTGGGGTTTGCACTGAAATTGATGTTGAAACTGAGATTATTAATTCTGATTCTATTAATAGAGTTCATTTAAGGTTTGAAAAGCATCCTGATAGTAAAGTGGTTTTTAAAGGCACTAAGATTCCTGGCTGGGAAGCTGTGGTTAAAGCTGTGTGCGAAGCTGCTTTATATGTTCCTGAGGTTAGACATGTAGGATGGGATATTGCGATTAATAGTGATGGAACAGCAGAGTTTATTGAGGGTAATGGCTGGCCAAATTTTGATATTACACAGGCTGCTAGCCAAGTTGGTAAGAAACATAGATACGAAAAATATATAGATGAACTTTGGGAACTTAGAAAGAAGAATAAGAAAAAAGATGAAAGATAATTTTATTAACGTTGTATTTTACAATAGTAAATAAAATCTTTTTATTTGTATTTATTCTATTAAACTTTTTGTTTGTTTACTTTAAGGTTACCATCGCAAGAACACTATATAGAATGAGGCAATTATTTTTAACATTTAGTAGTCAAAAAGTGTCAACATTGTTGAGAATTTTGATAAATTTACGGAAATTTTAATATAAAAGATAGCAAAAAATTAATGTATATATATATTCTGTTGGGATGATTGGATTATATCAAGAGAATACGAATTAATTTGATTAGATGTTAGCATATCTAAAAAATATTTAAATTATATATATTTTATTAATAAGTGATATGTAGGTATGTAAAAGATAATTATTAGTAATTTGATAGTTAATTTTTACATACTTTTTATTGATTAAAATTTAAAAATAACGATTTGCTTTTACTATTCAACTTATGTAATATGTTTTTTGAGGTGGTTTAATGAATAAGAAAATAGTCAGTAATTTGAATGTTATTTAAAGAAGGTATAGAACACAGAAGCATTGAAATAGTTAAAAATATGTTAAATGAGAATGCTGATAATTTATTTATTAGTAAAATTACAGGATTAACTATTGAAGAAATAGAGAAGTTATATAATATATATATTTAACTTGATAAGCAATTATCAGGTTTTTCTTTACGTTTTATTTTACTAATGATTTACTTTATGTTATGGTTTATTATATAATTAATATGTGAATTAAGAGGTTTATATGAATAAAATAAAAAGAATTGTTAGGCTTTGTGCTGTATGGATTATTAAAATATTATTTGGTAAGAAACATTTTAAGGTGTCTTTTATTAAGAGGTTATACTTTGCGATTAATGGTGGGTTTATGGCTGATCAAGTTGTTTTGTATGATTTAAATAATAAAAAAAAGAATGATTATTTATCTGAGTTTGATTGGTATAAGTCTAGATATATTAATGGTAGTTATGGAAGAGTTCTTGATAATAAGGTTGTGTGTAGTGATTTATTAAAAGAGTATGTTAAAGTACCTAATGTTTTTTATATTAAAAAAGATGAGTTTATTTTTTCTTATGATGGCAAGGAATGTAGTTATGATAGAATTATTAACTCTTTAAAGAAAGAAGGTAAGTTATTTATTAAACCTATTAGTGCGGGTAAAGGCAAAGGGGTTAATAGACTTAGTTATGATAATGATATGTTTTATATTGATGAGAAAGAGATTAGTTTTGATGATTTAATTTTATTTCTTAAGAATAGAAAGTCTTGGTTTATATGTGAGAATATAAAACAAAGTAGTTTTTTAGATAAAATTTATGATAAGACTAGTAATACGATGAGAATTATTAGTGTTAGAGATAAAAATAGTAATAAGTGTGAGGTTATTAATGCTGTTTTAAGAATAGGTACTAAAGAGACTATCCCCGTTGATAATGGTTCTAGGGGAGGACTTGTTTGTAAGATTGATATAGAAAGTGGTAAATTATCTAGTGCAAAATCTATTCAAAAAATATGTGATTTTGAGAAACATCCTGATTCTGGTAGTGTAATTGAAGGAAAGATTATTCCTAATTGGGATAAAATAAAAAAAGAAATAGTTAGTTTGATGGAAAAACTTCCATATATTTATTTTATTGCATGGGATGTACTGCTTACTGATGATGGTATATGTATTATAGAGGCTAATTCTTCGTCTGGAGTTAATATTGTTCAGATGTGGGGTGGTCAAAGAAATGAAAAATTAGGAGAGTTTTATAGAACTCATAATATTATAAGATAGGAGATAAGGTATGATAGAAAAAATTAGAGTTTTTATGAAGAAGTGTTATGAAAAGTGTAATTTTAGTAAGATAATTTTATATTTTATATCTTTAGTTATATTGGTTATTTCAAGAAAATATAAAGGTTTTATCAATGAGGCTAATGAAGCAATTAATGATCATGTTAAGGATAAAAGTAATATTAGTAAGATTAAAAGAGAACTTATTTTGTTTAGGGTGATTTATAAGATAAGACCTAATGAGTATTTTTTGTATGATTTTAGTAGTAGAAGTTATAGTGATAGAGATAAATATATTACTAGAGAAATGACTAATGGTTATTATAAACTTATTAATAATTTTGATGCACTTAAGATTTTTAATGATAAATATTTATCTTATAAAGTTTTTAAGGATTTGTTTAATAGGGATATGTTTTATTATAAGGATGAAGAAGATAAGGAAGAGTTTATTAATTTTGTTAAGAAGAATAATAGTTTTGTTTTAAAACCAGTTGATGGACATGGTGGGGTTGGAATTAGATTTTTAAGTTTATCTGATTATAAGAGTGTTTTGGAGTTATATGATAGTGTTAAGGAATTTTCTCCGTTTGTGGTTGAGGAAATTGTTAATCAAAGTTTGGATATGGCAAGTTTTCATCCTGAATCTTTGAATACTGTAAGGGTTGTTACTTTTCAAAATTATGGGCATATGTCTATTGTTTGGGCTTTTTTAAGAGTTGGGCAGGGTGATAGTAATGTTGATAATATGACTAGCGGTGGTCTTGGTGCGCTTGTTGATAATGAAACTGGAATTGTTATAAGTGATGCGATTGATTATAAGGGTAGTAAGGTTGTTAGTCATCCTGATAGTAATGTTGTGTTTAAAGGTTTTAAGATTCCTGACTGGGAAGGACTTAAAAGTATTTTAGCCAAGCTTAGTGCTAAGGTGCCATCTGCTCACTGTATAGGATGGGATATGGCTCATACTGATAAGGGGTGGGTACTTATTGAAGGTAATGGTAGAGCGCAAGTTGTTACTATTCAAGTACTTAATGATAAGGGTTATAAACCTTTATTTGAAAAAATGGCATATTTATGTAATGTAGATTGTGGGGATGAAAATGATGAAGAAGAGTAATAAATTATCTATTGGTTTTACAGGAGATATTGCTTTTGATGAATATACTTCTAATTATTATGATAATCCTGATAAGATTGATAAAAGGTTATTAAGTTTTTTAGGAAGTAATGATTATAATGTTATTGATTTAGAGTCTCCGGTTACTTTATCAAATGAAACAGAAAAAGAAGCTCTTTTTCATAAATTAGAACCTAAGCATTTAGATTATATTAAGAAAATTATTAAGTGTCCTATTGCTGATTTGGCTAATAATCATATGATGGATTATGGTTATGTTGGGCTTAATGATACTTTGAAATATCTTAAAATAAAGAATATACCTTATATTGGAGCTGGTAAAAATTTACGTGATGCTTCTAATTACATTATTTTGGGTGATGATGTTAAAGTTGGAGTTATTGCGGTAGAATATAAGGATTATTATATTGCCTCTAGTGAAAATGCTGGACCTTTTCATGAATCTTGTTTGAATGTTTTAAAGGAAAGAGTTTTTGAACTTAAAAATAAAGTAGACTGGATAGTAGTTGTATATCATGGAGGAGAAGAGTTTTTAAGGGTACCTATGCCTTATACTAAGAAATTACTTTATAAGATTTTAGATTTTGGGGTAGATATAATAGTTGCTCATCATCCACATGTTGTAGAGGGATATGAAAAAGTTGGTAAAAAAATGATTTTTTATTCACTTGGTAATTTTATATTTGATACTGATTTTCAAAGAGCACAAAAATATACTGATGAGGGTGTTTTACTTTCTATTAAGTTTAGTAAAAATGATTATTCTTTTGAAAATAAGTGTCTTAAGATAGATAGAAAGAATGAAAAAATTGTTTTGAGTGATGTAAATAATAATTTTAAAGAAATTGATAAAAAGAATTATAGTAAGCTTTGGAGAAAAGAGGCTCTTAGAATTAGAGAAATATCTAATAATAAAAGAAAACTAAGACAAACTAGGATTTCAAAGTATCTTGGTGAAGGGGAGAATAAGGTTGTTTCTTTTAGTTATTTTGAATCTTTGCTTGAGGGAAAAGATATAAAGGTAGAAGCGGTACATGTTGGATTATTAAAGAAAATTAAAAATCATAGATATGTAAAACTTTTAAGGGAGTGTTTTGTTAATAAAAAGTATAGATATTATGTTTATGCTAAAATAATTAATATTTTTAAAAAGTAATGGAGTAGTTATGAAAAAAAAGTTAAAGAGGATTTTTAATAATTTGTATCCTTTTATAGTTAGTAAAAAAACAAAGAAAAAAATAAATGATATTTGGGATAAAACTAGTGATGAAGATAAGAAGTTAATTTATGATATTTATGTTAAATATAATAAAAAAAGCAAGGATTTGAAGAGTGTTTTAAGGTTATTAAAAGATATTCGTTATATGAAGAATAAGTATGGTTTTAAATATGAGGAATATTTTATGTATGGTTTTAGATATAAAATATTATATTTAAGAAAGACTTTTATTGCTGGTGGTGATATGAAAGAGTATATTGCTTTTTTGAATCCACCTATGGAAAAGAAAGTTTTAAGAGATAAGTACTTTTGTTATTTGAATTATAAGGATTATTATAAAAGAGATATTATTAAACTTGAAAGTGAAGATGATTATAAAAGTTTTTCTTCTTTTATAAGTAAACATAAAAGTTTTGTTGTTAAACCTTATAATAAGGCTTTTGGAACTGGTGTAAGATTAATTAATAGTGTTAATTATAAAGATAAAAAGGTACTTTTTAATGAACTATTAGGTGATGGGTCAGTTGTTTTGGAAGAAGTTATTGTACAAGATGAAAGAATGAAAGTTTTACATCCGGGGTCTGTTAATACTATTAGAATGATACCTTTTATTAAAGAAGATGGTGAGGTTATAATTCATTTTCCTTTTATTAAGATTGGTGTTAATAATTCTTTTGTTGATAATGGTGGTGCGGGTGGTATTCTTGCTTTAATTGATGAAAAAACTGGAAAGATAATTACTGATGGTATTGATGAAGTTTGTAATAAATATAAGTATCATCCAAATTCAAATATTAAACTAAAAGGATTTCAAATACCTCTGTGGGATGATGCTGTTAAACTAGCTAAAAGTCTAGCTCCTTTAAATAACAAACTTAAGTATATTGGATGGGATTTTGCTTTATCTAAGGATGGATGGATTATTGTTGAGGGTAATGGAGCAACTCAGTTTATAGCACAGCAGATGGCTGATGGTAAAGGAAAGAAAAAGGAATTTGAGTCTTTGATAGAGTATAAAATAAAAAAGAAGTGAATTTGATTATTATTTTGTATTATGTTAAAATTTTATTTGAAAGGAATTAGAAGAAGTGAAAAGATTTTTTAATGATGTAAAAAAATATTGGAAGTATATAATGTATGCGACTAAGTCAGAACTTAAAAATGAAATTATTAATTCGTATTTAGGTTGGTTATGGCTTATTTTAGAGCCACTTGCTTTTATGCTTATATATACTTTTATTGCAACTGTTGTATTTAATTCAAATGTGCCTTATTTTCCAGTATTTGTGTTTGTAGGACTTACTTGCTGGAATTTCTTTAATAAGATGATTGTTGCGAGTGTAAAATTAGTTTCAAGTAATAGGGATACTGTTACTAAGGTGTATTTACCTAAGTTTGTTTTATTATTTGTTAAAATGGGTGTTAATATATTTAAAATGTTAGTTTCTTTATGTATGGTATTTATTTTTATGTTATTTTATAGGGTGCCTTTAACATGGAATCTTTTATATATTATTCCTATTTTGATAATACTTATTGTTATTACTTTTGGTTTTTCAAGTATTATAATGCATTATGGTGTATTTATGGAAGATTTGGTTAATTTAACAAATATTTTTATGAAATTACTATTTTATATGACAGGTATTTTTTATGATATTGCTAGTAGGATAGAGGGAGTTTATAGATTTATTTTACTTGATGTTAATCCTATTGCTAATATTATTTATAATATGAGAAGAGTGGTTATTTATGGAATAGGGCCAAGTAATATATCATTATTTATATGGTTTGTTTTAGGTCTAGGAGTATGCGCTATTGGTATTAGAACTATATATAAATATGAGAATACTTATGTAAAGGTGATGAGATAATGAAAAAGAAGGAAGTATCAATTAGTGTAAAAGATTTACATATTTATTATAGAGATATGAGAAGATTTTCTTTAAAGAAAAGTGGTCTTAAAGGAAAAGGAACTGGTAGAATAGTAAAGGCTGTTAATGGAGTTTCATTTGATATTAATGAAGGTGAAATAGTAGGAATATGTGGTAAGAATGGTAGTGGTAAGTCTACTTTGCTTAGAGCTATTTCTGGAATATTTTCTGCGGATAAGGGAAGTATTGATTTACATGGTCATAGTATATCTTTGTTATCAATAGGTGTTGGTTTTCAAAGAAGTTTAACAGGATATGAAAATATATTTTTATCAGGTATGCTTCTTGGATATTCTAAAGATGAAATAGAGAAGAAAGTTGATAGTATTATAGAGTTTTCTGAACTTAAGGATTTTATTTATAAGCCTGTTAGAAGTTATTCTTCTGGTATGTATTCTAAACTTGCGTTTTCTATTACGGCTATTTTAGAAACTGATATTATGCTTATTGATGAGGTTTTAAGTGTAGGAGATATACATTTTAAACAAAAAAGTTATAATAAGATGAAAGAACTTATTAGTGATGATAAGAGAACGGTTATTATTGTTTCACATAATAGTAAAACTTTAATTGATTTATGTGATAAGGTAATATGGCTTCATGAAGGTGAAATTAAAAAGATCGGAAAACCTGATGTTATTATGGCTGAGTATGAAGAGTTTATGAAAAATGAGGGATAGTTACTTTTGTAACTTTTTTCTTTTTATTATAAAATATGCGATTAATTTATAACGAAGGTTTATAAATTAATATATCTATTTACTTTTAGAAAGGAAAAATAAAATAAACTTTAATAATAAAGTGAGTGAGCAAGAAAATATGTTAGTTCATATTTAATTGATGAACCAGGATATTTAAAAAATGTATTAAAAGAATATAATAAATATAAAAAATCCTCTTAATTAATTTAAGGGGATTTAAAATTCAAAAAACGGATAACGCAACTAATAAAAGTTGCGTCTCCAGGACTCATATAACATATCATATTAATATGCATAAATATGTATTAATATTTATTTTTGTGTAGAGTAGTGTATAAAGAGTTTATTAAACAAAAAAACTATTAGTTATAATTTACTTTTTCTTTTATATTTAAAGATTTTGTTTTATAATTGTTTTTAGGTGATGATAAATGAATTTGTATGATTTTGATGATACTATATATGATGGTGATACTAATAAAGATATAATTAAGTTTTTTATTAAGAAGTTTCCTTTTAAGGTTATGAGGAGTCTTATGAAAGCTAAGAAACTTAATAAATTATATTTAAAAGGTGAGATAGAGTTTGAAAGAGTTAAGGAAGTAATGCTTGGTTTTTTATTTGAAATAGATAATATAGAAATGTATATTAAAAGGTTTGTAAATAAGAATATTAAGAAAATTAAACCTTGGTATTTAAAAAATAAAAGTGATAATGATATTATTGTTAGTGCTTCTTATGAAATATGGCTTAGGCCTTTTTGCGATAAACTTAAAATTAAGTATTTGATAGCTACTAAAACTAATAGTGAGGGAAAGATTGTTGGTAAGAATTGTAAAGGAGTAGAAAAGGTTAATAAAATTAAATATCATTTGCCTAATGCTAAGTTTGTTAATAGTTATAGTGATAGTTCTAGTGATATACCTATGCTTGAGTTATCAGAGAATGCTTATGTTGTTGAGGGTAATAATTTAGTTAAGTATTATTCTGGGTATAATTTTAAAAATAATAAATAGTCAACCAAAAATGGTTGACATTTTTTGATTTGTAGTGTATATTATTGATAACGAAGGAGGATATTATGGCAGTTAAAATTAGACTTAAAAGAATGGGTTCTAAGAAAAGACCTTGCTACCGTGTTGTAGTTGCTGATTCAAGAGCAAGAAGAGATGGTAGTGTTATTGATTCTATTGGTACTTATATGCCACTTGAAGCTAATAAAGTTAATATTAATAATGAACTTGCGCTTGAATGGCTTAAGAAAGGTGCACAGCCTACTGATACAGCTAAGAATATACTTAGTGAGGCTGGGGTTATGAAAGAATTTCATGACAGCAAATATAGTAAATAATGAGTTTAGTAGAATTTACTGAAACTATTGTTAAAAGATTAGTTAGTGAAGCGGATCTTGTTAAGGTACAAAGATTTGAAAGTGATGAGGAAATTACTATTGAAGTACTTGTTGCTGAGGTGGATATGGGAAAAGTAATAGGTAAAAAAGGTAAAATAGCTAATTCTATAAAAACTTTGGTTCAAGCTAAGGCTTATAACGATGGTGAGAAAAAAGTTAGAGTTAATATTGACTCATTTTAAAAGATTACTGCGATGTAATCTTTTTTGTTTTGAGTTTATATATTATTAATGATATAAGACATATTATTATAGAGAATAAATAACATATTGTTGGCATTATTACCATTTTGAAACTAGTGTTTATTAAGCTTTTGTTAAATATTATATTTGGAAATATTATTGCGATTAAACCTATTATGTATAAGATTATATTTAGTGTTTTTTCTTTTTTTATTTTGAATGTATCTTTTATTTGATTTATCATGAACAAAAACATTGCTGATGTTCCAACAATTACGTATAGGAACCAAAGAATTATACCTACATTTTCTATTGATATAATGAATGAAGAAACATTTATTCTTTTTAGTACTGAATATAATGGATAACTAAGTAAGTTCATTAAGTCTATTCCAAGTATTCCTATTGTTGAAAACATTATTATGAAATGTATTAAAAATGATATAAAGTATACTTTCATAAAACTTTTGTTAAACTTTTCTTTGTTTACTATTTTATTTTTGTTTACAATGTTTATGTAAAAGCATGGAAGTGAAAAGAATACTGAGAATATGAAAGCTGATAAGAGTATATTTCCTTCTGGAACAGTTAGTATTGGGAGTAATCTAATTAATGATATTTCAGGTAAAAGTGCTAGTGTATCTAGTACAAAAACTATTAAGCAAATATAAAATGACATAACTGACACTCTAGTTAATGTTTCTGTTTTTTTAGTAGCAATATAAGTTATAAGAAATATGATAAATGTATTTAAATATATTGGTGGTGTGTCTATAAGATACTGACTTGAGAGAAATTTTGCTAATCTATAGTTTAGTGTTGAGGATAATAGAAATGTAGTAATTATGAATAATATATTTAATGGTATTGAAAACTTTCCATATAGTTTTTTTAGTTTGTTTGCAAATGATTCTTCTGGAAGAGTGCTAAAGAATTTCAATAATATATAGCAATATAAAAGACTTAAGAGAAATCCAAGTATTAAAGATATAACAACTGATGTGTTTGCTTTAAAAATTATATATGAAGAAGATATTCCCCAGTAAGTACTTCCACTTAATGCTAGTAATAGAGATGTTACGCTAAAACTATTAATTTGCTCTTTCATTGTTTTTCTCCTTCCATGTTAAATCTTGCTTCTCCTTTACTAATAATATTTAATGTTAGTTTTGTTTTAATATCTATATCTTTTAGTTTTTGATCCCAGTTATTTTTTTTGAAATTGAAATAACTATAATCGAATTTATAAATATGGTTTCCTATACCTAGAAAGTCATTTTCATTTTCTTTTGCCTTTTTTATTAAATTATTTATATTATCTTGTAATGTTTTATATGCTAAATCATTTATATATTTTTCTGCGTCTTTATCTGTTAGGGGTTTTTCACATTCATAACTACCTAGTGATCCTCCTAAGGTAGTATCTATATTAAATGTATTATTTTTCCATGAAAATTTTGTTTTTATATCATCTAATGATAATGAAAACTTTTTGTTATCACAGTTAATATCTATTATGGTTTCTTTTGCGTTATTTGTAAGTATGTTATATGTTATTGATTCTTTTTCATTTAGGGTTAGTTTTTTATTTTTATAGTTGTATGTAATTAAGTTTTCTAAAATAATATCTTTCTTTTTTTCTTTATCTTTAAATGTTATTACTGGATATACTACATTTTTTCCTTGATCTAGTGATTCTAGTAATAGATTAAAGAATTTTAGTTCGACTGATGAAGAATAGACATCTTCATTGAATGAAAGAAGTGAGTCTAAATACATTGATGATACTTCTGAGTTTGTTTGTGATTCTAAAATGTCTTTTGGATTTAAATCGTTTGTTGTATAAACAAAGAAGTTCATTTTACTTTTTGGATCTCTAATGAAGTAGTCTTGATAGTTTATTTGTTTTTCTATTATTTCTGGTGATATTATTATTGCTTTTAAGTGTGATATAAATATTTTTTTGTTTGCTAGTTTTGATATTTTTCCGATAGCTTTATCTATGCTTTCTGCATTTGCTTCAAATAAAATCATTTTGTTTTGAGCTTCTTTGCTTTGCTGGTCTATTATTTGAAGTGTTACTGTAAATTCGTTGTTTTTGTAGTCGAGTGCCATGCCAGTTGCGACAGCAAGTTCATTTATTTCTACGTAGTCTGAACAACCTGTTAGAAGTAGTAGTGTAAAAAATAATATTATTTTTTTCATATTTCACCTTTATATGTATTTTGTGCGATTAAGCCTTTTTTTATTAGTTTTTTTCTGTTTTTTATATTTAATTTTGGAGAAAGTGGTAGCATAAATGGTTTACCAAATGATTTTACCGAGCATAAATTAGTCATCATGAAAACAAAACCAATTATTATTCCAATCATACCTGCGATTGATGCGAGTATCATTAGGGCATATCTATATACTCTAAAGAATGATTGAACATCATGATAAATAAAGAATAAGCTACATATTGCGGATATAGCTATTACTATTACCATAATTGGTGAGACTACTCCTGCGTTTACGGCTGCATCACCTAGTACTAGTGCTCCTAGTATGGATAGAGCGGTACCTCTTGATGGAGGTGTTAGAGCATCTCCTTCGTAAAGTATTTCAAACGTAAATATTAAAACCGCTGCTTCTATAATTGCGGGAAATGGTACACTTTGTCTTTGTGTTGCAAAGTTTATAAGAAGGCTTGTTGGGAGCATTTGCTGGTCATATGTTATTAATGATAGATAAATCGCTGGAGCGAAAATACTTACAAAAAATGCTAGTATTCTAATTATTTTTGCGAAGTTAGCGAATGCTTTTTTTTGAAAGTTATCTTCATCGCTAAAGAAAAAGTCTAAAAAGAATGTTGGAATAATCATTACATTGTTTGAGTTTTCACACATAATGATTATTTTTCCTTCTAGTATATTTTTAGTTGCCAGATCTGGTTTTTCTGTTATTTTTACTGTTGGGAACATTGTTTTGTTTTCTTTATCAAGTAGTTCTTTTATGTAATATATATCTAGTATCATATCTGTTTGTATTTTATCAAGGTGTATTTTTACATTTTCTAATAGTTCTTTATCGACTAGATTTTCCATATATATTAATGAAACTTTTGTGTTTGTTTCTGTTCCAATTATATGATCTTCTACGTAAAGGTTTTCACTTTTTATTCTTTTTCTTATTAAACCTAGGTTTGTGTTATAGTTTTCATTGAATGAATCTTTTGGACCTTTTATTGTAGGTTCACTTGTTGGTTCGGTTACGCCTCTATCAAGATTTGCTTTTGTTTCAAATGCTAGTATATTTTCTTCATAAATTAATATTGTAAAACCATTAAATAAATAGTTAAATACTTCATCTTCTTTAATATCTACTAGACTTACTGATGGGATATAGTTATATATTTCTTCTTTTATTTGATTAAGTATGTTTTTTGAAAAACTTTTTTTTGAAAGGTATTTTAAAATAAAGTCGTTTGCTTGTTCGGAAGATGAAACTGATTGTAAGTTAAAAACATAAAGAGTTTTATTTTTATATTTTATATCTCTTATTTGAAGGTCTGGCATTTTATCTTTATTATTTTTTAACTTTTCTATTATTTCCATATTTATATTGTTTACTATTTTTTTGTTTCTATTCTAATACTTTTGGTACATAAATATCTTAATTGCATACTTTATTATAGGAGGCGTTTGTCATGTTTAATAATTATAAAGAAATTGTTACTAAAGCTGTTATTGGTAAGGGTAAAAAAATATATAAAAATGATTATGAACTTACTATAGATAGTAATGTTGATACTGTGCTTGGGTGTTGGGTTATTAATCATAATATGAGTGGAAGAGTAGAAGGAGATAAGATAAGAATTAAAGGATCTTATGATATTAATATTTGGTATAGTTATGATAATAATACTAAAACTAATGTAGTTAGCCAGAAAATTTATTATGATGAGGTTGTGAGAGTTAGGGTTCGAGAAAATAGTGAACTTAGTGATAATAATGAAATAATAATTAGAGCTTTAAAAAATCCAGCTTGCATTGATGTTGAGGCTATTGGTAATAAGATTAAATACACAATTTCTAAAGAACTTGGAATAGAGATAGTTGGTGATACTAAGGTAAAAATAGCGGTATCGAACTCTAATGATGATTATGAAATTATAGAGGATGATGAGGAAGTTTTAAATGAAATTGATAAAAGTGTTAATGAAAATTATTTAGAAGATAAAAATGAATAATTTTCTTTTTTTAATAAACAAAGTTCTATTTTTGTTAAGACTTAATTTCTATATACTATTTTAGTGGAAACTTTGAACCTGAAATCAATAATTGGATGAGTTTTGTTGATTTAAACTGTATTTTTTGCTATAATACATTTTGATTTTAGGGGTGGAAGAAATGAAAATAGTATTTTTAGATTTTGATGGTGTTTTAAATTCGCTTAAGTTTATGGAAAATGAAAGTAAAAATGGAAAAATGAAGAAAGATGGTTTTTATTTTTGTTTAAAAGATTTTGATGTTAAGAAAGTAATGCTTGTTAGAGAATTATGTGAAAAGACTGACAGTAAAATTGTTGTTACTTCTTCTTGGAAGAAAATGAAAAAATATCCTTTGATTAAAGGTTGTTTAATTGTTATGGGGCTTCCAATAATTGGTGAAACAAATGATTATGGCAGTAAAAGAGGTAAAGAGATAAAAGAATATTTACTTGCTAATGAGTGTGAAGATTATATAGTTGTTGATGATGAGATATTTAAAGATTATGATAAGGAAATATTATCAAGGCTTGTTAAAACATCTTTTTATGAGGATGGGTTTGAGGAAAAACACTTGACTGAAGCGATTAATTTGTTAGATGGTAATGAGTTGGTTAGGAAATATGGAAAAAAGTAAAGAAAAATTATTAGTTTTGTTAAGGAAATATATTAATATTATTTCTAATGATTTTAATATAGATATTAAAGATTTTGAGATTCTTGAAGATAAAATTATTATAGAAGATACTGGCAGTATTTCTTTATTTGTAAGAGATGGAAAAATTTATCTACCTTTACTTGCTTATGAAGTTATAGATGATTTTAAAAAGAATCCTAATTATGGTACTAATAAGGAACATAAGTGTTATGATGATGGAAATTTGATTTGTAATGATAATACTTTTTTAGATTATATTAATCATGTTATTGTTGGTGGACTTGACGCAGAAGAGTATTTTGCTGAATCTTTACTTCATGAAACTTTACATTTATGTGGTAGTAAGGGATGTTTTGCAATTAGAGAGGGAATGACTGAACTTTTAACAAGAGAACTTGCTCTTAAATATAATTTGTTAACTAGTGGGTGTGGATATTATAAAGAAATAGAAATTGCTAATAGATTAAAATCTTTGTTTGGTGAAAATGTTTTTTATAAAATAATTTTTATGAATGAAAATGAGTTATATGAGTTTTTAGTTGCTTCTTTGGGTTTGGATGCTGCTGAGTTTTATGTTTTGATAAGAGATAAAATGGAAGAAGAGTTTTATAGTAAATATTATCAATATAAGTTTGATAATCCTTATGATAAAGCTTTTAAATATTCTGAAATTGATTATAAAGAAGTTTATGATTTAATAGATTTGTATGAATCTAAAATTAAAAAAATCTAGGTTTTCTAGATTTTTTGATTTTGCAAAGTTTTTGTGTTTGTATTTTTAAATAATTCAAAATCATTTTGACTTTCTTCATCTCCATGTTTTTTTAGTGCTATTTCAATATTATCAATTATTTTTTGATTGCTTTCTGTAGATCTTAGAGAATGTATTTTGTTGTTTAATAAATAACCCATAAGATTATCTATTTTTTTAAATTTAAAAGTATTTATATTAAATGAAAAGTAGTGTGAACCGGCCTCATTTTCTTTAGATAATAAAATTAAATCACTTAAGTTTGAAGTGGTTTCTTTTTCTACTACTGGATAGTAAATACGTATTGTTTCTTCGTTTGACATATTTTTCTCCTTTATATATTTATATTTTATAATTTTTATGTATGTTTGTCAATTTACTTGCGTATTTAGAATATGTTATAATTTTTATGGTGAATGTTTATGAATAATGATGTTAATTATTTAATTAATAAGATTGTTAATTCTATAGATAAGTCATGGAATAAAAATGAAATTATTAGATATGTTTATATTTCTCTTGGTAAAGAACTCTGTAAGGATGTTAAGTTTTTTTATTCTCTTGATAAGAAGATGGAAGATTATAGTTATACTTTTGATAGTTTAAGAGAATTATATGAACCAAAGAATGTTGAAACTTATAAGGTCATATGTAAATCTGCGGCGATGGTTTTAAAAAGTATTTTTGATAGATTGGGAATAGAAAGTAGTTTGATTAAAACTGTTAGTGGGAATCCGTTTATTGATAAAGAAAGTTTTGAACTTTTAACAGTTTATCACTGGTTTATTTGTGTTTCTGGTGAAAAAGATAAGAAATATTTTATGACTTTGGTTCCAGATCTCATGAATATACAGTTTAATTTACCAACTGAGCATTTTGCGAATAATATTGAATATAAAAGAGAAGTTGATGGCATGATTGTACAAGTATATGAGGGGGAAGAGATAAAAGCATCTATTATGAGTGATGAAGAAATTAAATTAATAGATGAAAAGATAGGTTATATTAAACCTTATTATATTACTGATGATAATGGTAATCGTAAGAAGGTTAGTGAGTATGATGATGTATTTTTTAAATATATGTTAGATTTTATAAGAAAAGATGGTTATATGTTTGAAAGGGCTTATGATACTGATTTTTTTAAGAATGCTTTATCTTTTAAGATAGATGGTAAATGTATTGAAGAATATTTAAATAGTGGTGAAATTGATGATGCGAAAATAGAGTTATGGCTTGATTATTTAAAAGATATGGTTAATGATCAGTTTGATATTAATGATAAGGAATATAGAGATTCTATTGGTAAAATAAATGGTTTAAGAAGTTATATTAAGGATAAAAAATATAGGAAATATGGTATTGTTCTTGGAAGACTTGCGATGAGTTTTGTTGATAGTAAGTATAAAATTAATGATGATGGATTTTGCAGTACTGAGTATATTAAAAATAAGTTTGAATATTTATTTCCTTTGATGTTTGGATGTAATGATAATGATAATTTACCTATTACAAGTAAGTTTAAGGGTTTTGGTGAAAAGCTTGATTTTGTTGATTTGGTGCTTGAAAATATGTTTATTGAACTTAAGGAAAAGAATGCTAATAGGGGACTAAAGTATGACCCGAGGGAAACTTTAATTAGAAATAGAATACAAAGATTTAGTATTTATGATAAGGTTAATGATAATTATAAGATATTATTTTCAATAGATAAAAGTAATAATTATTATTTTTTTGATCCTGTTAGTGGAGTGTTTAAGGAAGTTAAGAATCTTCTTAGTTTTATTAGTGAAGGTTTTATTATTATTAGTGATGAGCTTAGAAGAAAAATGAGACAGATTGAGGATATTGATGATGTAAGAAGCACTATGGAGGTATAAATGGAAGTTATAAAAGTTGGTATTGGAGTTATAATAAGAAAAGATGATATGATTTTACTTGGTCATAGAAAAGAGGATTATAAAGATACAGGAGGTATATTTGAACCAGATAGTTGGTGTCTTCCTGGTGGTAAGCAAGAGTATGATGAAACTATATTTGAGTGTGCTTTTAGGGAAGTTAAGGAAGAGTGTAATTTAAGTATAAGTGATTTAGAAGTGTTTGGTGCGATGGATGATATTGAGCCTAATAAACATTTTGTAACTATTTGGGTTGTTGCTAATGGTTATAGTGGTGAAGTAAAGGTTATGGAAGAAGATAAGATTGATGAATGGAGATGGTTTTATTTGGATGATTTACCAAGTAATATTTATAGTCCTTCTAGAAAGTTTATTGAAAGTTTTGTTAATAGAAAATAAAAAATATTTTATAGTGATGAAAATTGGAAAATCAAAGTAGTAGTATCTGTGTTACAGTTAATTAAAAATCAATTATATAGGAGGTAATTTATGTTTGAACTTGTTAGTGATTATAAGCCTAGTGGGGATCAGCCTGAGGCTATTGAAAAATTAGTTTCTGGTATAAAATCTGGTGAAGCTCATCAGGTTCTTTTGGGTGCGACAGGAACTGGTAAAACTTTTACAATAGCTAATGTTATTAAAGAAGTTAATAAGCCTACTTTAGTACTTGCTCATAATAAGACACTTGCTGGGCAGTTATATAGTGAGCTTAAAGAGTTATTTCCAAATAATAGGGTTGAGTATTTTGTATCTTATTATGATTATTATCAACCTGAGGCGTATGTTCCGAGTAAGGATTTGTATATTGAAAAGGATAGTTCTATTAATGATGAGATTGATGAATTAAGACATTCTGCGACTAGTGCTTTGATTAATAGAAGAGATACTATTGTTGTGTCTAGTGTATCATGTATATATAATATTGGTGAAAAAGAAGAGTATGAGAATAAGATGCTTAATATAACTCTTGGAGATGTTATTGATAGAGATGTTATACTTGAAAAACTTATTGGTATGCAGTATGAGAGAAATGAGTTTGATTTTAAACGTGGTACGTTTAGAAGTAAGGGGGATACTATTGAAATAATACCTGTTTATGAAAGAAAACAGGGTATTAGAGTTGAACTTTTTGGTGATGAAGTTGATAGGATTAGTTTATTTGATCCTTTGACTGGGCATATTACTAGTAGTAAAAAAACGATTAATATTTTTCCGGCTAGTCATTTTGTTACTAGTGATGAGAAGATGGAAAAGGCTATTAAAAATATAGAGAAAGAACTTGAAGAAAGATTAGAAGAGTTTAATCGTGAGGGTAAGTTTTTAGAATACCAGAGACTTAAAGAAAGAACTATGTATGATCTTGAGATGCTTAAGGAAACTGGTTTTTGCCATGGGGTTGAAAATTACAGTGCACACCTTGCTCTTCGTGAAAGTGGTGCAACTCCGAATACTTTGATTGACTTTTTTCCAGATGATTTTCTTATGGTTATTGATGAAAGTCATGTTACTTTACCACAAGTTAGAGCTATGTATAATGGTGATAGGATGAGAAAACAAACTTTAGTTGACTATGGTTTTAGACTTCCTAGTGCGCTTGATAATAGACCACTTAAGTTTGAGGAGTTTAATGAAAAGCTTAATCAGGTTATATATGTTTCTGCGACTCCTGGAGATTATGAACTTTCTTTAAGTAAAAAGGTAGTTGAACAAATTATTAGACCTACTGGACTATTAGATCCGATTATAGATGTTAGAATTACTAAGAACCAAATAGATGATATTATTAATGAAATTAATATGAGGATAGAGAAAAATGAAAGAGTTTTAATTACTACCCTTACTATTAGAATGAGTGAGGAACTTACTTCTTATTTGAAAGAACTTGGTTATAAGGTTACTTATTTGCATAGTGAGATTAAAACTTTAGAAAGACTTAATATAATTCGTAATCTTAGGCTTGGTAAGATTGATATTGTTGTTGGAATTAATCTTCTTCGTGAGGGACTTGATATTCCTGAGGTTTCTCTTGTTGTTATAATGGATGCGGATAAGCAAGGTTTTCTTAGAAGTGATAGAAGTTTAATTCAAACTATTGGTAGAGCCGCTAGAAATGCAAATGGGATGGTTATTATGTATGCTGATGAGGTTAGTGGAGCGATGAGGGTAGCAATAGATGAAACTAATAGAAGAAGAAGAGTACAGGAAGAGTTTAATATGGTTCATGGTATTGTACCTAAAACTATTGTTAAAAATATTGCTGAAGAAGTGACTATTGATGTTACTGATAAGAAAGATGAAGGAAAGAAAAAATATAGTAAGAAGGAACTTAATGATATTATTAGAAAACTTGAAATTGAAATGAGAGAGGCAGCATCAAATCTTGATTTTGAAAGAGCTACTGAACTAAGAGATATTATTTTTGAACTTAAGAGTGAGTAATGTTAAAGTACATGAAAGAGCATATATTTTATGTACTTTTTAGTTTGGTATTTAATTATTTGTTAAAATAGTATATAATTATTTATATATTTTTGAAGGAGAGTTTTTATGAATAAGCCTAATATGTTTGATGCGAAAAAGAGAAATGGACATAAACCTGTTTATTATGATTATGAAAATATAGATTATGATTTTGGTTTAGGGAAGAAGTATTTTGTTAGAACTTATGGTTGTCAAATGAATGAACATGATTCTGAGAGAATTAAAGGTCTTCTTAGAAGATGCGGATATAGTGAAAGTGATAGTTATGAAAGTGCTGATATTGTTATTTTAAATACTTGTGCGATTCGTGAGAATGCTCATGATAAAGTATTTGGTTTTTTAGGTGCTTTAAAGTCTTTGAAGAGAAAAAAAAGTGATTTAATTATTGGGCTTTGTGGGTGTATGGCTCAGGAAGAGAGTGTTGTTGATTCTATTCTTTCTAAATATAAGTTTGTTGATTTTGTTTGTGGAACACATAATATAGATAAAATACCTTCTATTATAAATGAAGTGATTAAAAGTAATAAGATGCAGGTTGAGGTACTTAGTTATGAGGGCGATGTATATGAGGGGATTCCTGTTATTCGTGATAGTAAGTATAGTGCTTGGGTAGATATAATATATGGATGTGATAAGTTTTGTACATATTGCATAGTTCCTTATACTCGCGGAACTCAAAGAAGTAGAAAGTATGAGGAAATTGTTAAAGAGGTTAAGGAACTTGTTAAATTAGGATATAAGGAAGTGACTTTGCTTGGACAAAATGTTAATGCTTATGGTAAGGATTTATATGATAATTATAATCTTGCTAACTTGCTTAATGATGTTGCGGATACTGGTATAGAAAGGGTTAGATTTGTGACTAGTCATCCATGGGATTTTACTGATGAGATGATAGAAGTAATTGCTGGGAGAGATAATGTTATGCCATATATTCATCTTCCTGTTCAAAGTGGAAGTAATAAAATACTTAAACTTATGAATAGAAGATATACTAAGGAAGAGTATTTAACTCTTTATAATAAACTTAGAAATAGTGTTAAGAATGCGAGTATAACTACTGATATTATTGTTGGTTTTCCTGGTGAGACTGAGGAAGATTTTAATGAAACTTTAGAACTTGTTAATGAATGTAAGTTTGATGGAGCGTTTACTTTTGCTTTTTCGCCTCGTGAAAATACGCCTGCGAGTTATTTAAAAGAAACGGTTAGTGAGGATGAAAAACTTGATAGACTTCATAGACTTAACGCACTTGTTAATAAATATAGTAATGAAGCTAATAAAAGATTAGAGGGAACTGTTGTTAAGTGTCTTGTTACTGGAGAAAGTGAAAAAGATGATAGTAAGGTATGTGGATATACTGAAAATATGAAACTTGTTAATATAGTTGCTGATAAGAGTGCTATTGGTAAAATAATAGATGTTAAGATTACTAGTGCTAAGAGTTTTTCTTTGGATGGTGAATATATTAAAACACATGAGCTTGTTAATAATTAAACAATATGTCTTTTCATATTGTTTTAATATAGTAGGAGTATTTTGTGAAAATTAATGATACTAGTTTTATAAAATTGTTTGCTTTAATTACTATGATTATTGATCATATTGGTGTAGTTTTTTTTCCTAGTAATTTAATATTTAGAATTATTGGGAGAGTGTCTTTTCCTCTATTTGCATATTCTACTTTTATTGGTTATAAAAAAACAAGTGATTTAAAAAAATATATGTTTAGAATACTTGTTTTTGGAGTTATTACTCAGCCGATTTATATGACTCTATTTAATAAGGGTATATTTGATTTTAATATTATGTTTACATTGTTTTTTGAACTTTGTTTACTTTATTTATTTGATAAGAAAAAGTATTTGATTATTCCGTTTGTTTATGTTTTATTATATTTTTTAAATATTAATTATTCTTATCAAATTATGTTTTTGGTACCTATATTTTATTATTTAAGTAATAATTTAATATACTATAGTTTGTCTTTTTTACTTATGAATGTTATATTGCTTTTGAATAGTGAGTTTCTTAATATTTTTTCTATTTTTGCACTTCCTTTTATGTTTATTAAAACTAATATTAAAATATATATTAATAAATGGTTTTATTATGTAATGTATCCAGGGCATTTATTAATTTTGTATTTGATAAAGGTATTGTTGTGATATAATTAAAGAAGGAGGATGTTTATGGAAAAGAAAAGATTATATATTGATTTTGATGGGGTTGTTTTAGATACTATTTCTATGTTATATAAAGCTTTTGATGAAACTGGTATAAATCCTGATGATAAGGTTAAGGTCGCTGAGTTTTATGAGGAGTTTGATTTTGAAACTATTGTTAATGATGATTTAATTATTAATAATTCTATTGATAATATTAGAAAACTTGTTGATAGTAATCTTTTTGAGATTAGTTTTCTTACTCATATTCATTCGCTTGATGAAGGGGTTATTAAAGTTAAATATGTAAGAAAATATTTTAAAGATATATCTGTAATACTTGCACCTAGAGAGATATCTAAGACTATGATTGTTCATAGTGAGGGAGCTATTTTAGTTGATGATTATTCTGGTAATTTAAAAGAGTGGGAAGAAGCTGGAGGAATTGCGATTAGATTTAATCAAAAACTTGATAGTAAAGGGTATAATACTATTAATGATTTATCTAAACTGATTGATATGTTTAAGGAGTGAATATGAAAGTTGAAAAAATAGTTAATGGATTTTTAGATGAAAACTGTTATATAATTAGTAATAATGAAAAAGAGTGTCTTATAGTTGATCCTGGTAGTGAAGGAGAGAAAATAGTTAGTTTTATAAGAATGAATGGATATAAAGTTATTGGTATTTTAATAACACATTATCATTTTGATCATGTTGGTGAGCTTGATTTTGTAAAGAATGCTTTTATGATAGATACTGTTATTGATTATAAAAATAAGGGAAAGATTAGTCTTGGAGGTTTTGAGTTTCAAGTAATTGAGAATTTTGGACATACTATGGACAGCGCGAGTTTTTATTTTGATAATAATAATATATTGTTTAGTGGAGATTTTATTTTTAAGGAAACTATTGGTAATTATGAAAAAAATCATGAACTTGATATGGCTAACTCTTTAAAAGTATTTAAGTATATGAATGAAAATGTAATTATTTATCCTGGGCATGGGGATGAAACTAATGTTAAGCATGAACTTGAGTTTAATCCTTTTTTAAGAGGTTTATAATGATTGCAAGTGTTTTAGTAGAGTATAATACTAAAGCTTTAAATAAGGTGTTTGATTATATAATACCAGATGTAATTAAAAATGAAATTAGGGTTGGACATAAAGTAATAGTACCTTTTGCTAGTAAGGTTATAGAGGGATTTGTTTTAAATATTCATGATAATTATGATAAGGATACTAATTATAGAGAAGTTATTGATATATCTCAGCGAGAGTTTTATTTAAATGAAGAGTTATTATCTTTGGGTAATGAGATGAGTGAGGAACTTGTTTGTAGTAAGATAAGTGCTTATCAAACTATGCTTCCTAAGGCATATAAGGCTAGTATTAAAACTAATTTAAGTAAGAAGTATATTAGTTATGTTATGCTTAATGAAAGTGTTGATATAGATAAGTATATACTTATGAATAAAAGAAATAAAAGAGAGTGTGAGATACTTTTAAGTTTAAAAGATGGAAGAAAAGTTAAGAGTGAGTTTCCAAGTGCAAGTATAAATAAGTTAATAGAAAAAAATATTATATATTTGGTTAAGGAAGAAGTAAGTAGATTAAATACTTCTGATTTTGTATGTAATGAAAATGTTGTTTTAAATAAAGAGCAGTTGGAAGTTTATAATACAATATTAGGGGTTAATGAAAATAATATTTTTCTTTTACATGGTGTGACTGGTAGTGGTAAGACAGAAATTTATATTAAGTTAATAGATGACATGTTAAAAAAGGGAAAGAGAGCAATAGTTTTAGTTCCTGAGATTTCTCTTACTCCTCAAATTATATCTAAGTTTAAGTCTAGGTTTGGAGATATACTAGCGGTTTTGCATTCAGGACTAAGTGATGGTGAGAGATATGATGAGTATAGAAAGATTATGTCTGGAGATATATCTATAGTAGTTGGAGCTAGGAGTGCTGTTTTTGCTCCGCTTGATAATATTGGTCTTATAATTGTTGATGAGTGTCAAAGTACTACTTATAAACAAGAGAGTAATCCTAAGTATAATGCGATTGATATAGCTATTAAAAGATGCAATTATCATAATGCTAAGTGTGTTTTAGGTAGTGCAACTCCTTTGCTTGAACAATATGCTAGGGGCTTAAAAGGCGTTTATAAATTAGTTAGTCTTGATAAGAGAGTTAGTGGTAATAATCCAAGCACTGTTATTGTAGATATGATGGAAGAAGTTAAAAAAAGAAATTTTGTTATTAGTAGTGTTTTGGATGAAGAAATAAAAAAATGTTTAAGTGATGGAAGACAAGCTATTATTTTACTTAATAGAAGAGGTTATTCAACTTTTGTTAGCTGCAGTAGTTGTGGATTTGTTTATAAATGTCCTAATTGTGATATTTCTTTAACTTATTATAAAAGTTCTAATAGTTTATCTTGTCATTACTGTGGGTATAGAACTTCTTTTAAAGAAGAATGTCCTAAGTGCAAGGAAAAGGCTATTAATAATCTTGGACTTGGTACTGAAAAGTTAGAAGCTTTACTCAAAGAAAAATACGAGGGAGCAAGAGTTCTTAGAATGGATCATGATACGACTAGGGGTAAGAATGCTCATCATAAAATGGTAGAGGATTTTAAGAATAAAAATTATGATATATTAGTTGGAACTCAAATGATTTCTAAAGGACATAATTTTAATAATGTTACGGTTGTTGGTATTATAAATATAGATGCTTCACTTAATATTCCTGATTTTAGAAGTAGTGAGAGAACTTTTGAACTTCTTATGCAGACTGGCGGGAGAGCATCTAGATATGATTTACCTGGTAAGGTTATTGTTCAAACATATAATCCAGATAATTTTATTTTTGATTATTTTAAAAAGTGTGATTATAAAGGATTTTTTAAACATGAAATGAGTATTAGGAAGAAACTAGGGTATACTCCATATTATTATTTATGTTTGATTAAAATAGTTAGTAATAGTTATGAAAAATCAAGGGATGAAGCTAGTAAAATAAAGAAATATTTAGATAATAAACTTAGTGAAGAGTTTATTATACTAGGACCTAGCGTTGGAAATATTGTAAGAGTTAATAATAAATATAATTTTAGTATTATTATTAAATATAAGAAAATAAATAATTTACTTGAAGTTTTGAATGATTTAAGTTATACTTATATTAATAATAAGGTGAGTATTGATATAGATATTAATCCTTATAATTTATTTTAAGTGAAAGGTATGTGATTGTAATGCATATTGATAAGATGATTAAAAAAGAGATAATTGGTGTTATATTAACTACGATTATTTTATTAACTGTTTTTATAGGAGTTTCTTATGCTTCATTCTTTTCAGTTGATGAGGGTGAAGAGTTAGTAATAGAAGTAGGAGATATAGATGTTACTTTTTGTAAAGATGTAAGTTGTGGTGAAGCTTATTCAAACTATGGAAAAGTAATAGGTCTTCAAACAGTTGATGGAGTAAGTACACCAAGTGCGATATACCCTTATGAAACTACAGCGGAGGCACTAGAGAGCACACCATATATATTTAATGTAGAAAATACTGGTCAAATGAAAGTGTATTTTAATGCATTTTTAGTTGAAGATACTGATTTTGTTCCAAGTGATAGTTATTCAAGTTATACATCTATTACAGAACTATATAGTAATCATGTGAAGATAGGGGTATCGGAATGCACTGGAGGTAATATAAATACTACTGATGTAGATGTATTTACTTTTGGAGAATTAACAAATGGAAAAATAATTGATAATGTAGAAATAAATACTGGAGAAGATAAGACATACTGTGTATGGACTTGGCTTGATAATAGTGCTCCTAATGAAGTACAAGAGACATATTTTGTAGCTAATTTAAACTTTACTGCTGAGTATGTGCCTGCTGAACCTATGTCTTTATATGAGAAAATACTTGCTGATAATCCGACAATAAAAGATGATAATGCTGACCTTTTTGAAAATGTTGCTGATGAAGAGAGTGAATCGGGATTATTTAGGACAACAGATTTAACAAAAACAGAAGATGTAGATGGAGATGGAACAGGAGAAGAAGTCCTATACTTTAGAGGAGCGGTAACAAATAACTATGTAGTATTCGCGGGATATTGCTGGAGAATAGTTAGAACAAATGAAAGTGGAGAAAGTATAAAACTAAGGTATGGAGGAGAACCAACAACCTCGGGTGATAACTATGTATGTCCTAAAACAGGAACTAAAGTAAAAATAAATAATACAGATTATTCGTTTAGTTATAATGCGCAATATGATGATTCTAAATATGTAAAATGGGTACATGAAGATGGAATGGATAGTAATGCAAAAACACAAGTAGAAACATGGTATACAAATGAAATAGAAACACAAGGAGAAGCAATAACGAACTTAATAATAGATGAGCCATATTGTAATGATACATCAGTTGGAAGCACAAGTAGTTCATCGACATATTATGGAGCATATACAAGACTAGATACAAATAAAAGTCCTCAATTTAAATGTCCAAATGCATCTGATAAATACACAGTAGATGCAACAAAAGGAAATGGAAAGCTTTCTAAACCGGTAGCATTATTAACAGCTGATGAAGTAGCATATGCTGGTGGTGTTAATGGTACTAGTAATTACACTTATTACTTATACATAAGTGCTCATTATTGGACAATGAGCCCCAGCCACTGGACTGGCTCTTATGCGTATGAGTTTCGCTTGAACTCTGCGGGCTACCCCGACCGCTACTACGTGTCCACTACTTACGGCTTGCTGCCCTCAGTTTCCCTTAGTAGCGAGGCAATGGTAGCAGATGGAGGAACTGGAGAGTACAATAATCCATATATAATTGTTGCAAACTAGGTTCGAATCGCGTAAAGATGTCATTGACCCCTGAATGACCATGCCCTGTTGGGCATGTATGGACACTAGGTTTTGCAAATATGAATAATAGAAAAGTTAATTAATTTGGTTCTAAATAATCTGGTGTGAAGTAAGGAAGATGAAAATCTTGGTTCAATAAAATTTAGTGTGAAATGGAGATGTAAAATTCATCTCTGTTTTTATATGTTAGAATTATAATAAATAATAACAAAAATATAAAGAAAAGGTGGTATGAATGAAAGATTATTATGATTAAGTCAAAAGGAAATTAAAATATTAAAATTGTATATATATTTGAATTATGAATGATATGTAGGTATATAAAAGATAATTATTAGTGGTTTGATAATTAATTTTTATATACTTTTTGTTTGTTTGAAAGTTAGAATTAGTGATTTGAATTATATATTTCTTTTATGTATTATGTCTTTGGATGTGAAGTAATTATATATATTTAAAAACAATAGAAAGATATGATGGAAAGGAAATATATGAATTATTATAATGAAATAAAAAATAAACTAATAGATAATGAAGTATTTTCAAGAGTAAAAGATTATTCAAAAGAAAGACATAAAGTAATTACTTATTATGAAATAGGAAGATTACTTAATGAAGCAGGTGGAAAATATGGAGATAATATAATAGATGAATATTCTAAAAAATTAGTTCAAGAAGTAGGCAAAAAATATAATAGAAGAACTCTATTTAGAATGAGGCAATTCTATAATGTATTTAGTAATGAAAAAGTGTCTACACTGTGGACACTTTTGACTTGGAGCCATATTAGATTATTATTTGGCTTAAATTATAATTCTATAAATTATTATATTCAAGTTATAATAAGCAAACATATTTCAGTTAGAGAATTAGAATATAAAATAAAATCTAAAGAGTATGAAAGATTATCAGAAGATACTAAAAATAAACTAATAACTAAAGATAGTCTCGAAATAAAAGATTTTGTATCTAATCCCATTTTAATTAAAAATAAAAATAATATAGATTTAGTTAGTGAAAAGGCATTACAAAATTTAATTCTAGAAGATATAGAATCTTTTATGAAAGAATTGGGTAATTCTTTTAGTTTTATAGGAAGTGAGTATAAAATTAGAATAGGTAACACTTATAATTATATAGATTTATTATTATTTAATTACGAATATAATTGCTTTGTAGTTATAGAATTAAAAGTAACTGCCCTTAAAAAAGAATATATTGGACAGATAGAAGTATATATGAATTATATTGATGAAAATATAAAGAAGATTAATCAAGATAAAACTATAGGGATTATAATTTGTAAGCATGATAATAAATATATAATAGAGTATTGTTCAGATGATAGGATTATATCAAGAGAATATGAATTAATTTGATTAGATATTAGCAAATATAAAAAATATTAAATATAGTCTTTGATTTTAATGATGTAGAGTTAATTATTAATGGAAATGAAAGAATTTTTTAATGTAAATTTGATTATTTACATTTTTTTATTTGTTTTTTTAAAATTATATGATTTTTAGTTTTTTATGAAAAAAAGTAATATAATTGTTGAAGAGTTGTTAGTTAATAATTTTATTTTTTAAGTTTTTTTGTTATTATTTTTATATTTTGGTGATTTGATAGGTTGTTTTTTGTTTGTTATACTCCTTTTTGTTGGAGGAGATATGGATAATTTTAGAGTTAAAAATATACATTCATGTAGACTTGATGGGGTGTTTAAAAGTGTTATTGGATGTGAAAAAGGAAAGAATATATTAAAGGCTATACTTGAAGAAATATTAGAGATTAAGATAGATAAGATTGAATTATTAAATACTGAGCTTAATAAGAAAAATGTTAAGGAGCAAAGTAAGAGAGTAGATTGTTTAATTAAAACTAAGGATAAGCTTATTGATGTGGAAGTTAATAGTTCACCTAGTAAATCTATTAGAAATAGAAATTATAGGTTTATTATGACAAAACATATTAGTCAGTTTACTA
>JAFQID010000023.1 GCA_017397685.1 Bacilli bacterium
CTTTCTTTTTTCATTGTTTTACTTCCTTTCAAAACACCTTTAAGAAAACAATTGATTATGTATATTAAAAAACATTAAAAGACTAAATGCAAGAATAAAATTTTAATAAAAATTAATTGCATTTAACTCTTTAAGTAATACACTTTACATACAAACTTGACATTAAAAAAACAAATCATTATAATAGACCATGCATATTAATAAAAGGAGAATATAAAATAACATGAAAATAAAAATAATAAGCATATCTTTATTACTTTTCCTATTAATAGGTATGCTTTTAAAACCACAAAAAAATGAAATAATAATAAACAAAGATATATCGTCAAATATAGTAGCTATGCAAATAAGTGAATTTGAAATTAGACATGAATCGTATATAGAAAAAAATTATTGGGAAAATGAACATAAAGATATAATAGCAAAAAAACTAAATAAATATTTAGGCTCTACTTTAAAAGGAAAAGGAGAATATATCGCATCGTACTCAATAAGTGTAGGTATGGATCCTTATCTTGCTACCGCTGTTATACTTCAAGAAACAGGTTGCTACTGGACATGTAGTTATCTAACTAGAGTTTGTAATAATGTTGGTGGAAACAAAGGAAATCCAGGATGTAATGGTGGAAGTTATAGAAAATTTGATAATATAGAAACTGGAATAAAATTTTCAATTAATAAATTAAACTCATATTATCAAAAAGGACTAACAACAGCAAAAGAAATAAATCCAAAATATGCTCAAGACAAAACTTGGTATAAAAAAGTAAATAATTACATAGAAAAATTAAAAAACGCATAAACGATATTTGAAAAAATATTGTTTTTTTAATTATTTTAAAAGTGTTTCACATAATTTTAGAGAATATATTAATTAGGAGGCAAAATGAACTACTACAATGAAATAAAAGAAATTATAATAAAAAGCGAAATATATGATAAAACCAAAGATTACTTAAAAGATAGAAATAAAGTAAAAGTATATTTTGAAATAGGTAAACTATTAAGCGAAGCTGGAAAAGAATATGGGAAAAATATCATTAAACAATATTCCGAAAAACTAATTATTGAAGTTGGTAAAAAATATAATGAAAGAAATTTAAGATATATGAGGCAATTCTATGAAATATTTGATACTTCAATTTGGAACATAGCGTGTTCCAAATTGAGTTGGAGTCATTACCGAGAAGTATTATCATTAAAAAATATTAATGCAATAAGATACTATTTAAATGAATGTGAAAACAAAAACTTAAGCATTAAACAACTACATACTATAATTAAAAACAATGAATATGGTAGATTAAGCGAAGAAACAAAAAACAAACTAGCAAAATCAGAACAGTTAAACATAAAAGATTTAATTCCAAAGCCTATTATAATTAAAAATAGCACACTTCAAGACAAACTATCAGAATATGCACTAAAAGAAATAATATTAAATAATTTAGATGACTTTTTATCACAACTAGGTAGTGGATATGCTTATATAGGCAATGAATATAAAATAAAATTAGGCAGTACATATAATTACATAGATTTATTATTGTTTAACATAAATTACAACTCTTATATAGTAATTGAACTAAAAACAACACCACTCAAAAAAGAACATATTGGACAAATAGAAATTTATATGAATTATATAGATGAAAACATAAAAAATATTATTCATAATAAAACAATAGGAATAATAATTTGCAAAGAGGACAATAAATATGTAATAAAATATTGTTCAGACAAAAGAATAATCGCTAGAGAATATAAAATTGTATGATTAATAAAAAAAAATAATTAACATGTTTATTGTAATCCTTAATAGCCGGGATTTATAGTTGACATAACACCAAAAATACTATATAATTTAAGCAGTTAAGTGATGAGGGAAAAAGTAGATATATAACTTCCTTTATAGAGAGTTAGTGGATGGTGAAAACTAATAATAGTTATATAGTCGAAAAAAGAAAACGTGACAACTTCCTGAACTTAAATCCGCAAATCTGCGTTAAAGAAAAAGATAGTATAATCTATGAAGTAAGATGGTACCGCGTACAAAAACGCTCTTACATTATAGATTTTTTGTTTTAAAAGGAGGAAAAATGGAAAACAAATACAGAAATATTTACTGCGGTGAAGTAACACTAGAAAAAGAAGGGCAAACAGTAAGAGTTTGTGGTTGGATTGACACAATTAGAAATCTAGGCTCATTAGTGTTTATCGCTTTAAGAGATGAAACAGGTATAGTTCAGTTAATATCAAAGGAAACTGAAAAATATGAAACATTAAATAGAGAATCTACAATAACCGTAACTGGAAAAGTATGTAAAAGACAAGAAGGCATGGAAAATAAAAACATGAAAACTGGTGAAATCGAAATAGAAATAGAGTCTCTAGAAGTTTTAGGAGAGGTATATAAACCACTTCCATTTGAAGTAAAAACATCAAAAACATCAAGTGAAGAAACTAGACTTAAATATAGATACCTAGATTTAAGAAACAAAGAAGTGCATGATGGAATAATTTTCAGAACAAAAGTAATAGACTTTTTAAGAAAAACTATGAAAGATATGAACTTCTTAGAAGTACAAACACCTATACTAACCGCATCATCTCCAGAAGGAGCAAGAGACTTTATCGTTCCATCAAGAAAATATAAAGGAAAGTTTTATGCACTTCCACAAGCACCACAAATATTTAAAGAACTACTAATGGTAAGTGGATTTGATAGATATTTCCAAATCGCTCCATGCTTTAGAGATGAAGATCCTAGAAGCGATAGATTATATGGTGAGTTCTATCAATTAGACTTAGAAATGTCTTTTGCAACAGAAGAAGATGTATATAAAGTAGGAGAAAAAATATTCTACGATACATTCAAAACCTTCGGCAATAAAGAAGTATCACCTGTTCCTTTTAAAAGAATACCGTTCAAAGAATCAATGGAAAAATATGGTACAGACAAACCTGATTTAAGAAACCCATTAGTAATTGAAGATATAACAGATATACTAAAAAATATAGATTTTGCTTTAACAAAAAATAAAATAATAAAAGCTATAAAACTTAACGAATGTGATAAATCAAACTCATGGTTTAAAAAACTAGATGAGTATGCTAAAAACTTAGGGCTTGATGCAATTCTTACCTTAAAAATAAATGAAAATAGTGAATTTGAAGGAGGAATAACAAAATTTCTAACAGACATAGAAAAAGAAAACCTTCAAAAAAAATTAAGCCTTGAAAAAGGAAACACATTAGTATTAATTGTAGGTGAGAAAAAAATAGAAAAATATGCTGGTTTAATAAGAACAAAATTAGGTGAAGATTTAGCTCTAATTGATAAAAGTAAATATGAGTTTTGTATAATAAATGACTTCCCAATGTACGAATGGAGTGAAGAAGATGAAAAATATGATTTTACTCATAATCCATTTAGTATGCCAAGAGGAGGTATGGACTCATTACTAAACAAAAAACCAGATGAAATAATTGCGTGTCAATATGACTTTGTTTGTAATGGACTAGAAATGGCATCAGGTGGTGAAAGAAACTATAGTCCTACAATGCTAAAAAAAGCATTCGAAATCGCTGGATACGATGAATCAGTTGTAGAAAGTAAGTTTCCATCTCTATATCAAGCATTCCACTATGGTGCTCCACCTCATGCTGGTATGGCTCCAGGAATAGATAGAATATTAATGCTACTTAAAGATGAAGAAAATATAAGAGAAATGGTAGCATTCCCAATGGCATCAAATGGTGCAGATGCAATGATGGGAGCACCAAACGAAGTGTTTGAAAAACAATTACGCGAAACACATATAAAAATAAGAGACTAGAGGGAAAATATGGGAAAAATATATAACGTAAATAGTAAAGGAATAACTAAAAAAATAATAATAGGTTTAATTATACTGCTAGGGATAATAACATTATTTTCTAGCTTCCAAACAATAAAAAGTGGAGAAGTAGGACTTAAAGTAAGATTCGGTAAAATAGTAAATACCCGCTTAGATGAAGGTCTAAACTTAAAAGTACCATTCATAGAAAAAATAGTAACAGTCAACATAAAAGTACAAAAAACAGAACTAGAAACAGAAAGTTCAAGTAAAGACCTTCAAACCATTGAAACTGACCTTGCGGTAAACTATCGTATAGAAAGCGAAAAAGCAACAAATCTATATAGAACAGTAGGAAACAACTATCAAACAACAGTACTAGATCCAGCTATAAAAGAAAGCATAAAAGCCGTTATCGCACAATATACAGCAGCAGAAGTAATAACATCAAGATCAGAAGTATCGGAAAAATGTAAAGAAGAATTAGGAAAAAAAGTAGAAAAATACGGAATAGTAATAGATAACTTCAACATAACAAACCTTACATTTAGCGAAGAATATTCAAAAGCCATCGAAGAAAAACAAGTAGCCGAACAAAAACTAGAAAAAGCACGACTTGAAGCAGAAGCAAAATTAGTCGAAGCACAGGCTACAAAAAAAGCAAATGACTTAATGAAAGAATCGTTAACAAACGAAATAATAACAAAAGAGTTTATTGAAAAATGGGATGGCAAATTACCTGAAACATACGCTGGTAAAGATATTCTAGGAATATTTAACTTAAAATAGGAGGAAAAAATGGAAAAACAATATTCAGAGCAAGAACTTGTTCGTAGAGAAAAATTAGAAGAAATAAAAAAAGTATGTAATCCATACCCAGAAAAATACGAAAGAACTCATCGTCTAACTGAAGCAAAACTTCTAGAAGATGGTACAAAAGATGTATCTATCGCTGGAAGAATAGTTTTCATGCGTAAAATGGGTAAACTAAGTTTCTTGAAAATAAGAGACCTAGAAGGAGATATGCAACTTGAAATAAAAATCGATATAGTTGGAGAAGAGAAATATGATTTCTTCAAAAAACAAATAGACACAGGAGACTTTATAGGTGCTAAAGGAGAAATATTCACAACTCAAACTGGAGAAAAGACTCTAAGAGTAGAAACATTTGAATTTTTAGGAAAAGCACTTCGTCCTCTTCCTGAAAAATATCATGGTCTAACTGATATAGAAGAAAAATATAGACAAAGATATACAGACCTAATTATGAACGAAGAAACAAGAAAAGTATTTCTTGGAAGAAGTAAATTCTATTCATTCTTACATAGATTCATGGCCGAAAATGGTTTTTTAGAAGTAGAAACTCCAATACTTCAAAACGCTGTATGCGGAGCATCAGCAAAACCATTTTACACACACCATAATGCACTTGATATAGACTGTAACCTAAGAATAGCTCCTGAAACATATTTAAAACAATGTATCGCAGGTGGATATGACAAAGTATACGAAGTAGCAAAATGTTTTAGAAACGAAGGAATGGATCCGCAACATCTTCAAGAGTTCACTCAAGTAGAATGGTATGCTGCTTACTGGAACTTTGAAGATAACATAAAATACTATCAAAACTTTATGAAATCTTTACTTACAGAATTAGTCGGAACAACAACTCTTTACTACAAAGAATATACATTAGATTTCGGAAAAGAAAACTGGAATAAAATAAACTATACTGAGGAAATGACAAAAATATTTGGATTTGATTTCTTACAAATAGAAAATCCAGAAGAACTTAAAGAAAAAATAATAGAAAAAGGATTATTTACCGAAAAAGAATTAGAAGATTACAAATCATTAAGTCAAATAATAGACTTCGTTTATAAAAAGAAAATTAGAGAAGGAATAATTGAACCAACAATAATTTATAACTACCCAGCGGTACTTATGCCACTCGCAAGAAGAAATGATCATAATGATAAAATAATAGATGTATTCCAGGTAATCGCAGCTGGAACAGAACTTTGTAAAGCATATTCAGAACTAGTAAACCCTATAACACAAAGAAAAACATTTGAAGATCAACTAATAGCTAAAAATCAAGGTGACGAAGAAACAATGGACCTTGATGAAAGTTTCTTACAAGCAATGGAAATGGGTATGCCACCAATCTCTGGATTAGGTTTTGGAATAGATAGACTAATGATGCTTATATTTAATCAAGAATCAGTAAGAGATGTAGTATTATTCCCTCAAATGAAAGAAAGAAACTAAAAGTTAAACAAACAAAAGTTTAACTTTTTAAATTTACAAAAATAACATCCAAAAATTTCTTGTAAAAAAATATAAAGTTCGCTTGTTAAAATACAAAACAAAATGTATAATGTTTCATAGGTGAGGTAAAGTGGTAGACGAAAAATTAAATAGATTTTTAACATCTATAAATATAAATGAAAATTATTTAAATTATTTTAACGAAGCTTCTTTAAAAGAAGTTCTTTTAGATAAGAAAAAAAACAAAATAACACTTATAATAGAAATGGAAAGTTTAATTCCATTAGATGTATTTGATGAACTATGCAAAAAAGGAAAAAATCTTCCAGGAGTAGAAAAAACTCACTTTAAATTCATCATAAAAAACAACACACTTTTACTAAAAGAATACTTTAACTATTACTTCACATTACTAATAATAAAATGTCCTATGTTAGAAAGCATAAACAAAGATAAAATAACAATCGATAATAATATTATAAATATAGAAGTATTAAATACTATTGAAAAAGAAAAAATAGAAATGGTAAGCGAAAAAATAGAAATATTTCTAACAGATATGGGTTTTGATGACATAGAAATAACCGCAACTATAAATGAAGAAGAAAGAAAAAAATTTAAAGATAGTATAACCGAGAGTATTGAAATAAAAGAATCGCTTCCAGTATCAAAAGTCATTAAAGGAAGAGAAATAAATAGTGATGCGAACAATCAAATAAAAAACCTAATAACTAATGAAGAAAATGTAATACTAACAGCATTTGTTTTTGGAATGGAAACAAAATCAACACAAAGTGGCTGGCACATAATAACACTAAAAATAAGTGATTACACCGACAGTATAATAGCAAATATATTTACAAAAAAGAAAGAAGAATTAGATTATCTTGCATCTAAACTAGTGGTTGGATCATGGTACAAATTTAGAGGAACAGTAAAATTTGATACAAGACAAAGCGACTACTCATATAGTGTAAATGATATAGAAACATATAACAGAAAAACAGATAAAAGAACAGATTCATCAGAAGAAAAAAGAGTAGAACTTCATCTTCATACAAATATGAGTCAAATGGATGGACTAATACCATTTAAAAAACTATTCAAAAAACTAGGTGATTTTAACCATAAAGCAGTAGCAATAACAGATAAAAATAGTATTCAAGTATTTCCTAAAGCATATAAAGCAAAAGGAGACTTAAAAGTTCTTTTTGGCGCAGAACTATCAGTAATTGATGATGTATCAAAAATAATAACAAAAGAAGAAGACTATAACTTATATGACGAAATAGTAGTATTCGACTTTGAAACAACAGGATTTAACGCATTCGCTGGAGATTCAATAATCGAAATAGGTGCAGTAACCATAAAAAATGGAGAAAAAATAAGTGAATTTGGAGAACTTATAAATCCAGGATCAAAACTAAGACAAACAATAATAGATTTAACACACATAACAGACGAAATGCTAAAAGACAAAGAAAATGAAGAAACAGTTTTTAAAAGATTCATGGAATATGTAGGCTCAAGACCAATGATCGCACACAACGCAAGATTTGATACATCATTCATAAAAAGTGCATTCACAAAATATAATCTAGGAGAATTTACAAACACCGTAATAGATACACTAGAACTATCAAGAGCATTAAATCCAGACGAAAGAAAACATGACCTAAGTACACTAGTAAAAAGATACAAAGTAGAGTTTGATGAAGAAGGACACCATAGAGCGGTATATGATGCTGATGCAACTGGAAAAGTATATTACGAAATGATAAAAACAATTGGTTCTTCCTATAAAACAATAGCTGATTTAAATAAACTATTTAACTTAGAAAGCGTAATGAAAACAGCAAGACCATTTAACATAACAGTATTAGCAAAATCTAATGAAGGACTTAAAAACTTATTTAAAATAATAAGTTATGCTAATACAACATACTTCCATAAAGGTGCAAGAATACCAAGAAGCGTATTAAACGAATTAAGAGAAGGACTAATAATCGGAAGTGGCTCATATGATGGAGAAGTATTCGAAGCATCAAAAACAATGACAGATGATGACATAATAAACAAAATGAGTTATTACGACTTTATAGAAGTAAACCCACCAAGTATCCTTATTCATCTAATTGAACAAGAAGAGTTCTCAAACATGTTTGAACTAAAAGAAAACATAAAGAAAATAATTAGGCTCGCTGACTCTATCGGTAAACCAGTATGTGCTTGCGGTGACGTTCACACACTAGATCCAAATGACAATATATATAGAGAAATACTAATATCACAAAAACAACCAGGTGGCGGTCTTCATCCACTATTTAGGAAAGACATAAAAACAATTCCAAATGCATACCTTATGACAACACAGGAAATGCTAAATGAATTTGACTTTATAGATGAAGAAAAAGCAAAAGAAATAGTAATAACAAACACAAACAAAATTGTAGATATGGTAGGGGAAGTAGAAATAATAAAACCAGGTTTATGCGCTCCTAAAATGGAAAACTCCGCAGAAGAAATGAAAGAAATAGTATATACAACAGCTCATTCAATATACGGAGAAAATCTTCCTGAAATAATATCTACAAGATTAGAAACAGAACTAGGTGGAATAATAGGCGGACAATATGATGTTATATATCTAATCGCACAAAAACTAGTAAAACATTCAAACGATAACGGCTATATAGTAGGTTCACGTGGTAGCGTAGGTTCATCACTAGTCGCAACATTTATGAATATAACTGAAGTAAATCCACTCCCACCACACTATGTATGTCCAAAGTGTAAAAAAAGTTTATTTGAAATAGATGGAGAATCACTAGATAAAACATATGGAAGTGGTTTCGATATGCCAGATAGAAAATGTGAATGTGGAACATATATGACTAAACAAGGTCAAAACATCCCATTCCAAACATTCCTAGGATTCAAAGCTGAAAAAACTCCGGATATAGACCTTAACTTTTCAGGAGAATTCCAAGCAGAAGCACACAAATATACAAGAGTACTATTCGGAGATGAATATGTATACCGTGCTGGAACAGTAACAACAATCGCAGAAAAAACAGCATATGGATTCGTTTTAAAATACATGGAAGATAAAGGCAAAACCGCAAGAAGAGCGGAAGTGGAAAGACTCGCAGCAAACATAACTGGAATAAAAAGAACAACCGGCCAGCACCCAGGAGGAATAATAGTAATACCAAACTACAAAGATGTATTTGACTTCACTCCATTCCAAAAACCCGCCGAAAACATGGAAGCAGAATGGCTTACAACACACTTTGAATTCCACGACATAGAAGAGAACGTACTTAAACTAGACATACTAGGACACGATGACCCAACAGTACTAAAATACCTTTGTGACGACACAAATATAAACGTTTACGACATTCCACTTGACGATCAAAAAGTAATGAGCATATTTTCTTCCCTTGACGCACTAGGCCTTACACAGGAGCAAGTTAATACAACTGTAGGCTCACTTGGAGTACCAGAGTTCGGAACCAAATTTGTAATGCAAATGCTAGAAGACACAAGACCAAAAACATTCGCAGAACTAATAAAAATATCGGGTCTTTCTCATGGTACAGACGTTTGGCTTGGAAATGCTCAAGAAGTAATAAAACAAGGTATATGTGAGTTTAAAGATGTAATTGGCTGTCGTGACGACATAATGGTATCATTAATCGCATGGGGAATAGAAAGCCAACAATCATTTAAAATAAGTGAGTTTATTCGTAAAGGTAAAGTAGCAAAAGATCCAGACACATGGAGTGAATACTCAAAAATAATGAGAGAACATAACGTTCCAGAATGGTACATTGGTTGCTGTGAAAAAATAAAATACATGTTCCCAAAAGCACACGCCGCAGCATACGTAATAAACGGCTTTAGAGTTGCTTGGTTTAAAGTATATCATCCAATATATTACTATAGAGTACTATTCTCAATAAGAAAAAGTGATTTTGATATAGAAACAATGATAAAAGGAAAAGATGCAGTAAAAGAACTAATAAGAGAAATAGAAGAAAAAGAAAAATCAGAAAAAAAACCAAAAGATGAAGCTGTTTATGACACGCTACTTGTTGCAAACGAAATGCATGAAAGAGGCTTCTACTTTGCAGAAATATCACTAGAACACTCAGATGCAACAATGTTCAAAGTAACACAGGACGGAAAAGGACTAATCCCACCATTTACAACACTACCATCTCTAGGTGAAGCATGTGCAAGAAAAATAGTAGAAGAAAGAGCAAAAAAACCATTTGTAAGCATAGACGACCTTCAATCAAGAGGAAAAGTATCACAAACACTAATAGATAAAATGCGTGCAATGGGAATACTTTCATCACTACCAGAAAGCTCACAACTAAGCTTATTTGACTTTGTATAAAAATTTAAAAGGAGGGGGAATAATGAATAAAATTGAAAATAAATATACATACTATACATTTGAAAATATAAAACATATTGATGAATACGGAAATGAATATTGGTTTGCACGCGAATTACAAAAAGTATTACAATACAAAGAATGGAGAAACTTTAAAAAGGTAATAGATAAGGCTATTTTATCAGCTAATAATAGTACTTCAAGTGAAAAAGATTGGGTTGTTGAAGTCAACAAGCCAATAAAAACGGGGAAAGGCAAAGAAGAAATAATTATAGACTATAAATTATCAAGATATATTTGCTATCTTATAGTTCAAAATGCTGATCCAAGTAAAGAGGTAGTTGCTCTAGGACAAACATATTTTGCCATTCAAACAAGAAAACAAGAAATAACCGAAAAAGAATATGATTCCTTAACAGATGATGAAAAAAGATTTTATCAAAGACATTTAACAAAAAGAGGTAACTATTCTTTAAATATAGCCGCTAAAAACGCAGGAGTTAAAAACATGGCTGAATTTCATAATGCAGGATATAAAGGACTTTATAACGGTGAAACAGCAAATGATATAGCTAAATATAGAGAAGATATTTTGGATAATATGAACGAAGATGAATTAATTGCTAATTTATTTAGAATAAATCAAACAAAACAAAAACTTATCAAAGATAATATACAAGGAGAAAAAGAAGCTAAAAGTGTGCATTTCGAAGTTGGCAAAAAAGTAAGAAAAGCAATTGCTGATATAGGTGGAATGATGCCAGAAGAAATGCCAACTCCCCAAAAAAGTTTAAAAGAACTTGAAAAAGAAAAGAAAACATTTGAAATAAAAAATATATAAAAAAGAAGGAATATTATGAAAATACAAGTACTCGCATCATCATCAAAAGGCAACAGTACATATATAAATATAGATGATAAAAACATACTCATAGATGTTGGTCTAGGTTATACAGATATAGTAGAAAAACTAGAAAAAATAAACATAAAACCAAACGATATAGATACAATATTAATTACACATGCACACACAGATCATATAAAAAGTTTATATCCGTTTTATAGAAAACATAAAGCAAAAATATATATTTCAAATGAAACGTATAAAGAACTACCAGATCAAATAAAAGAAAAAGTAAAAACCTACTATCCAGTAGAAGAACTAGAAAATATAGATGATATAAAAATAACAAAAATACCAATATCACATGATAAAAAAGGATTTGGATTTGTGCTTGAAACAAACAAAGAATCTTTAGCATACATAACAGACACAGGTATGATTCATCAAAGATACCATAAATACCTTGAAAATAAAACCGCATATATAATAGAAAGTAATCATGATGTAGAAATGGTAATGAATGGTACAAAAGACCATAGAACAAAAATAAGAAACATTGGTGATTCAGGACACTTATCAAATAACGATTGTGCAAACTACCTTACAAAGTTTATAGGAAACAAAACAAAAACAATATTTCTAGCACACATATCAGAACACGATAACACCTATGAACTAGCATATAACACAACAAGAAATAAAATAGATAAAAATATAGATGTAATTTTAACACATAATTCAAACCCAACAAACCTAGTAGAAATATAAAAGTTTCTACTTTTATTTTTTTAAAAAAGTAATGTAATACTTTACTATATATATTTAAAATGATAAAATATCATTATAAAGGAAGGGTGATATAAAAATGAGAAGTTTAGCTGGAGGCGTTTTAGCAGAAATAGATATTCGTAAAGGTATTAACGAATTTTATATATGCAAAGATTTACTTGAAATAAAAGATAAATTATTAGAAAGTTTAAGTGAAATAATTGATTTAAGTATGTACGATATTAATGCAAATAGTGAGCAAATACTTCTAACTATAAAAAAAGAAATATTTAATAAAAACATAAATAAATTAATAGACCAATTATATGAAAAAACACCATTAAAATATACAATGTATCATTTATATAAAGAAAACAAATATTCATTTTCAATAAAAAAAGATAACAAAGAAAAACACAATATAAAAATGATAAAATTAAATAACAACATAAGAATTCAAGAAGGAAAAGAAATAGATGAATTAGATACTCCATACGAATATTATTATCACCGTGCTTTAACTAAAGAAGATATAGTAAAATATATAAAAACGTATGTAAGTTTTGTAAAAATATGCGGACAAGCAGAATATTTTGAAAGCGAGGATGAAATTCATATGCTATATCTATTAAATGCATTTTCAAGAGGTTATATAAAAGACAATTTATTATATAAATCCTTTCTCTTCTATATAAGTGGCTAAAACATATAATAACTAAATACAACAAATATAAAGTATTCAATAATTATAATATTTTCTTTAGCTATATTTAATATATCAATAAGTAAAGAATAAGCATCATAAATTTCACCTTCAAAAAATATATCATCTAATTTTTTTTCTTATCAAAATGCCTTAAAAGATTCCTGTAACAATTTAATATCCTCTGTATTTTCGTAACTTGATTATTAATATATTGTTGCTCCAATAAGTTAGATGAAATATACCTTCTCATTGATATAAAAATATCTACTATCCTTAAACTTGCATAAACTACTATATTACTTTTTGAAATACCCGCAAGCATAGTGATGCTAAATTCTGTTAAAACATAAGGCAAATATTTCTTTATTTTCTTTTATTTTTAACATAAACGCCTCTTGAACCATAATAAAATTATATTAAACAAATATTTGTAAAACAACAATATATTATACAAAAAAATAAATAAATGAATATGTATAAATAACAAATACTATTGTCTACTTTAAGTTTACCACTGCATTTACTCTCCTGCACGAACGTTAAATTCAGAGGAAACGTCCCTTAAAGAATAAAAGGGGCGTTTTTAAATGGAAAGTCCCTAAAATATTCGAAAAAATCAAATAATATCTATACAAAATTAATAAAAAAATGTATAATAAGAATGCTTTTTGAGAAA
>JAFQID010000026.1 GCA_017397685.1 Bacilli bacterium
AAAAGTGGTTATGTAATGATGTTTATTGTTACCGCGCTGGCGTTATATTCGCTTAGCCGCCTTAAGGAAAGTTTTGGTAAGGATGTATCTGTTGTCACGCCAGTGGCAGCGCAGAGTAGCTATGTACGGATGGGATAACCGCTGAAGGCATCTAAGCGGGAAGCCCTCTCCAAGATGAGTTTTCTCTATCTTTAAGATATAAGAACCCATGAAGACTACATGGTTGATAGGCTAGATGTGGAAGCATAGTGATATGTTGAGCTGACTAGTACTAATAGTTCGACAATTTAATCATTTTAATAATTTGATAAAAATAATCACATTATCTTGTTTTGAGAGAACAATTATGTTATAATACTTTTGCAGGTGACGATGGCAAAGTGGATACACCTCTTCCCATACCGAACAGAGAAGTTAAGCACTTTTACGGCGAAAATAGTGTAAGCGAAGATAGCAAGTCGCCTTTTTTTTTGCTTTTATAATTGCTTTTTGTTTATTATTATTTTATATTATTTTATGGAGGAGTTATATGACTAAAGTTTATAATTTTATGAATGAAATGGATCAGGAAGTTATTAATTTCTTAGGTAGTGAGATTAAGAATGGAAAAATTGTTATTTTTCCTACTGAAACTGTTTATGGAATTGGTGCTAATATTTTTGATCCTTTTGCTGTAGATAGAATTTTTGATTTTAAAGGAAGAGCTAATGATAATCCTTTAATTGTTCATATTTCTGATAAAATAATGCTTAATGATATTGTATTTCCTTATAGTGATGTTGAGAGAAAATTAATAGATGCTTTTATGCCCGGTCCATTTACTATTATTTTAAATAAGAGAGATTGTGTTAATAAATATGTTACTGGCGGATTAAATACTGTTGGAGTTAGAATGCCTTCTAATATAGTTGCTAGAAAGTTAATTAAAGCTGCGGGTGTACCTATTGCTGCTCCTAGTGCTAATTTATCTGGTAAACCTAGTGGTACTAATATTGACGATGTTTATGATGAGTTTAATGGTAAGGTAGATTACATTATTGATTATGGTGATAGTGATATCGGTCTCGAATCAACCGTTGTTAAAGTAATTGATGGTATTCCTGTAATATTAAGACCTGGAAAAATAACTCCTGAGGATATAATCGAGGTTGTTGGTGCTGTTAAGGTTCATGATACTGTATTAAAACCTGCTGATTTGAATGAGAAAGTTGAAAGTCCAGGAGTCAAATATAAACATTATGCACCAGAAGCTAAAACTTTACTTATTTATTCAGATTATTGTTCTTATTTTAAAGAGGCTATTAAAAATTATATTATCCCTAATACATGTATTATTGGTCCTGAGGAGTGGAAAAATGATTTTGACTGTAAATATTATGTTTCTTATGGTAGCGAAAACAATTTAAGTGAAATATCAAAAAAAATCTACAAATCAATTAGACTTGCAGATTCTTATAAACCCGATTTTATAATCATAGTTGGTGTTAGTGATAAAGGTGAAGGGTTAGCAATAATGAACAGATTGTTAAGAGCATCTAGTTATAATTTTGTTAATATTGATAAGTTTAGACAAAATAAGGTATAGTGTTATTTAGTAATTATTTACTTATTATGTCTTTTTCTTTTAGATAATTATTTATATTATCGTTTGTAATATCTATTTTTGTATCTAATAATCTTTCTTTTTCTACTATAAATACATATGGTGTATATCCTGTATAATCTTTTAATTCATAAGTGTTTTTTAATATATTTAAAGTATTTTTATCTAAATTGTCTATATTATAATAATATAAAGTTATATCATATTCATTTTTAATATTATAAAGATGTTTTTCAAGTTCTTTACATTTTTTTGAAGAACTCATGCATAGAACGGTTGTTACTTTTTTTGTTTTAGTGTCTATTAACCACTTTTTTGATTCTTCTGATAGTTCTTCTCTATTTAATTCTTCTGTTATTTTTTCTATTTCTTCTTTTTCTTGTTGTTTTTTAATTTCTTCTTGTGTTTGACAGTTCGTTAAAAATAATATGCATGATATACTTAATAAAAACTTCTTCATTTTACTTCTCCTAATTTTATTATAATCAATTTTCTTGATATTTTCAATTCTATTTTATATAATTGAGTTATGAAAAAAATAAGAAGAAAAAGAAAAATTAGGGTTTTTAGAGTAGTTATTGCTTTCTCATTATTTTTAACTATTTTATATGGTTTATTTTATTTTTTTATTAATAATGATAGTGGTAGTAGTTCTGAAAATGTTGATGATAGTATTGTTAATAATTTATATAAAGAATTAATTATTAGTGATAGAGAAAGTGATTCAAATATTATAAAAGATGTTTTGACTAACGGCATGAATGCAATAGATTTTAAAAAAATATTGGATAGAAAAGCTATTTATATTACTACTAAAAATACTTATAAAACTATGAATTATGATTTTGATAAAAAATTATCTTATAAAGATATAGAAGAGTATTTATATAATATGTCATCTAGTGATATTGTTATCTTAGAAAATATAGGTAAGTCTGTTGATGATAGAATAATTTATGGTATTGAAGTTGGTAAAGGAGATAAGGTTTTATTTATTGATGGTAATATACATGCGGCTGAAGTTGGAGGAACATTATTTATTTTAAAATTGTTAAATGATTTAGTTATTAATTATGAAGACAATGTCTCTGAAGTTAAGGAACTTTTAAATAATTATAAAATTGTAGCTATTCCATCTATCAATCCAGATGGATATGAGTATGTTAATTTTGGAATTGATACAATTAGAAATAAGAATTTGTGGATTTATAAAAATAAGGATAACATTGATCAATTTAATTCTAAGTTTAATGCTAATGGGGTAGATTTAAATAGAAATTTTCCTACTCAAAATGGTGCGTTATTATTTGAAAGTGAAGAACTTATTAATAGTGTATCTTTAGAAAAAACTACAAGTATTTATAAATATTACAGTGGTGATAGTTTAGCAAGTGAACCAGAAACACGGGCTTTTATGTATTATTTTATTAAGCATTATAAAAATATTCATACTTATGTAAATATACATAGTCAGGGAAGAGTTTTATATGCTGGTAAGCCTAATTTAACAAGTGAGTTTAATTCTTTGTGTAAAAAAACTGCTCAAGAAATAAGTAATATTACTAATTATACTGTTTATGGTACTGATTATGAAGAAGTTGGAGAGGGGAATGATGGTTCTGTAACGGATTTTGCTTCAGAACTTGCTCATGGATTTAAGTTTAGTGAAAAAACAGGAAGATTATCATCCGATAAGCATATAGATAATTCATCTTTACTTAAATATAATTATTCAGTTATTACATTAGAGACTATGGATAGATATACTACGGATGTTAAATATTTTAAAGATGAGTGGATTTATAGAAATTTTAAAGATTTATTTATATCTTTGTTAAAAAATGATTATTAAAAGAACTTTTTATAAGGTTTCTTTTTTAATAAAAATATGATTGTGTTATAATATTATTTAGATATTTATTTATAAGTATTTATTAGTTGGAGGTTTTATAATGAATGATATATTTACTGAAGCAATGGTTGATAAGTTTGCTAATGATTTATTGATTGGTTTGTCTAGGGAAGAAAATAAGTTAGTACTTGATGAGTTTGAAGAAATTAGAAAAAATATTAATTTAATTAGTGAAATTGAAAATATTGAGTTAGTTGAACCTATGACTCATCCTTTTGATACTCCAGGTGTTGAACTAAGAGATGATGAAGTTAAAGAGTCAATTAGTATAGATGATGCTTTTTCTAATTGCGATGTTTTTGAAGGAAATGAAATTAAAGTACCAAAGGTGGTGGAATAATGGAATATATGAATAAAAATATTGTTGAAATACATGAAGCTTTAAAAACTGGTAAAGTTAGTGTAAAAAATTTAATCAATGAGTCTTTATTAAAGAGTAGGGAAGTACAAGAAAAATGTAATGCATTTGTAAGTATTTTAAATGATGCTAAAGAAGTAAATATAACTGATAATTTATTATCGGGCATACCTTATGGAATTAAGGATAATTATTCTACTAAGGGTATTCTTACAACAGGTTCTTCTAATACTTTAAAAGATTATGTTCCATTTTTTAACGCTACGGTTATTGATAAATTAAATGAATGTGGTGCGATTGGTGTTAATAAAACAGCACTTGATGAGTTTGGTATGGGGGGAACAGGTTTGAGTGCTCATACTGGTTATATAAGAAATCCTTGGGATGCAGAAAGAATGTGTGCTGGTTCTTCTTCTGGTTCAGCTGCGGCTGTTTCAAGTGGGGTATATCCTTATGCATTAGGAAGTGATACTGGAGATTCTATAAGAAAACCAGCTGCATACTGTGGTATAGTTGGTTATAAACCTACTTATGGAATGATTTCGAGATTTGGTTTATTTGCTTATGCTTCTTCTCTTGATCATTGTGGTGTTTTAACGAGATGTGTTGATGATGCGGCTATTGTTGTAGATGCAATTAAGGGAAAAGATAGTAAAGATATGACTTCTTGGGATAGCTCTAATATTAATCTTTTTAAAAATATTAATAATGAAATTTCCAATAAAAAGTTATGTTATATTAAAGAAATCTGTGATATTTCTTTTTATCCTAATCCAACAGATGAGTTAAGAAAACATTTGAGTAAGTTTAATGAAGTGATTGAAAAGGTTAAAGAACTTGGTTTTGAAGTAGTTGAGGAGAGTATAAACCAAAATCTTCTTAATGCTTTACCTGCCGTTTATGATGTCATTTCTTATGCGGAAGCTACTAGTAATTTGTCTAATTTAACAGGTATTATTTTTGGACCTAGGGGTGAAGGAAATAATATTAATGAAATAATGAAAGATTATAGAACTAAAGGTTTTTCATCATTAATTAAAAGAAGGTTTGTTATAGGTTCTTATGTTCTTCAAAAAGAAAATCAAGAGAAGTATTTTGTAAATGCTCAAAGAGTTAGAAGATTGCTTGTTAATGAGTGGAAAAAAATATTTGAAACTTATAGTGCGGTTATTTTACCGGTTTCGAGTGGTCCTGCTAAATATATTGATAAATCTAAAAATATTATCAGTGAAGGAACTAAAGTACTTGAAGAGCATTTACAAATAGGTGATTTTGGTGGTTTTCCATCTATAACTATTCCTTCTGGTTATGTTGATAATTTACCTGTAGGAATTAATATAACATGTGATATATTTAATGATGAGTTAGTTCTTCAGATTGCTAAAAAGATAGAGGGGAAATTAGGTCTTAAAAATATTATAGCTGGGGAGGTGAGATAGATGGCTTTAAAAGCTGTTATTGGACTAGAGATGCATTGTGAGCTTAAAAGTAATTCTAAAGTTTTTTCTAGTAGTAAGAATTCCTATGAAAAGGATGCAAATGTTAATATATCCGCTATTGATCTTGCTTTTCCTGGAGTACTTCCTGTTTTAAATAAGGAATGCGTGCGAAAGTCTTTAATGATGTCTATTGCTCTTAATTGTTCTTTACCTGAATATATTTATTTTGATAGAAAAAATTATTATTATCCTGATTTACCTAAAGGTTATCAAATTACTCAAAGTCATGATCCTGTTGGAGTTGATGGTGAAGTTATAATTGAATGTAATAAAGAGGAAAGAAAAATTAAAATACATGATATACACCTAGAAGAAGATACTGCTAGTCTTGATCATGTTTTTGATAGTAGTTTTATTGATTATAATAGAGCAGGAGTTCCTTTACTTGAGTTGGTTACTGAGCCATGTATTTATTCTGCGGATGAGGCTGTAGCTTTTTTAGAGCATATTAAAAGAATATATCAATATTGTGATATTAGTGATGCCGATAGTAAAAAAGGTCAAATTAGATGTGATGTTAATGTTTCTATGATGGAGGAAGATGCTAAAGAACTTGGTACAAGGGTAGAGGTTAAGAATATTAATTCTTTTAGTAGTGTATATGATGCTATTGTTTATGAAATCAATAGACAAAGTGAACTTATAAATAGTGGTAGAGGCGATGAAATTGTTCAAGAAACTAGAAGGTTTGATGAAGAAAGTGGAACAACTAAAAGAATGAGAAGTAAAGAGGATGCGATTGATTATAAGTATTTTGTTGAACCTAATATTCCTAAGTATAAAGTTTCAAAGGAATGGGTAGAAGAAATAAGTAGTTGTATTCCTGAACTTCCACTTGATAGAAAGAAAAGATATATTAAAGAGTATGGTCTTTCTGATTATGATGCGAATATTATTATAAAAGAAAAAGATTATGCTGATTATTTTGAAAAATGTATAAGTTTAGGTATGGATGCGAAGGAAAGTGCTAACTGGATTATTGTTAATATTCTTGCGTATATTAATAAACTTGATATAGGTATTAACGATTTGTTTATTACTCCTGAAAAACTTAAGGTTATTATAGATGCTAAGAAAAAAGGAGCTATTTCTAGTAAACAAGCTAAAGAAATTTTTGTTAAAGTTATAGAAGATAAAAAAGATCCAATAGAGTATATTAAAGATAATTCACAAATCTCTGATAAAGAAGAACTTATTAAGATTATTGATGATATTCTTCTAAAAAGTGAGTCTCAAATTGAAGCTTATAAAGCTGGAAGAAGTAATTTGTTTGATTATTTTGTTGGTCAAGTTATGAAAAATACTCGTGGTAAAGCTAATCCTGTTATGACTAAAGAAATACTTAATGAAAAGTTAAATGGGTAATTTTATATGTATAATTATTATAATATTGATTATTATAATAATTGTACTTTTTTTTATAAATTGACTTGAAATTACGAATATTTTTTGGTAGAATATTATTTGCTTATGGCACCATTGGTGAAGTGGTTAACACGGCAGATTGTGGTTCTGTTATGCGTCGGTTCGATCCCGACATGGTGTCCCATTAGTGAAATGAAGTCCCTATTTTAGGGATTTTTTTTATGAATAAAGCATTTTACCTCTTATTTACCTCTTATTTTTCTAAATTATTTATTACCTTTATTATATCATCAAGTTCATTTTTGAATAAATGAGTATATGTATCCAATGTTGTTGATATTTTGGAATGTCCTAAATATTTTGCTACTAAGGAAATACTTGCACCATTATTAATTAATAAGCTTGCACATGAATGTCTAAAATCATGTAGTCTAATATGTTTAACCTTTGCTTTTTTCTCACAATTGATTTGATGAAGACTTATCGTATTATCTACCAGTGGGTATATACCTCCAAAAACGAACCAGTTTTCATTAAAATTATCATATTTTTTGTATTCATTATACAATTTTATTAAATCTTCTGCTAATATATTAGGAATTGGCAACACTCTATTACTTCCTTTAGTTTTAGTTGGCAATAGAATGAATTTTTCACCTTTTATTTTGTTTGTTACATTTTTGTTGATTGATAATTTTTTATTTTTAAAATCTATATCTATCCAAGTTAAGCCATTTGCTTCACCTTTTCTTAAACCACAATAATACAATATTTCAAAAAATGTTTTATACTTCAAAGATGTTTCCTCTTTAATAAATAATTTAAACTCCTCATATGTGTAAAATAACATTTCTTTTTTTAATTGATTGGGATTTTTAAAGTTAGTCATCTTATTTAATGTTATATTTAAATTATTAAAGTTATAATATTTAACACCATAATTAAGAATTGCTCTTAATATTTTGTAAATTGTATTTTTATATTCTATACTATAATTCTTTTTTTCAACTTCTATTTTCCATTGATTGAAGTGAGTTATAGAATAGTTATTTATTTTAATTTTGTATAAAGATTCAAAAAACTTTAATGATTTATTATAATTCATATATGTAGTTATTTTAACTTTATCTTTTTGAAAATTAAGATAATCTTTGATTAGATCTTCTAATGTCATTTCGTTAGGGGATATTTTATCAGTTGTGGTTAATAAAAATACTCTTTCTTGTTCTGTTGCTTCTCTTTTTGTTAGGTATAACTTTGAAACTTTTTGTTTTCTTTCGCCTTGTAGTGTTTCATAATAAGTTCTGTAATACCAACTTCGTCCATCTTTTGTCCATTTGTTCTTATTTTTTTCTTGATATATTGCCATAATTTTAAACCTCCATTATTTACTTTTTTTCTTTATATTGCTATAATAGAGATACATAAAAAGAGAAAAATACCTTATTCTGTTAGTTTGGTTTTTAATTTTTATGTACACTATATATAGTGTTGACTCTGTATTGGCGTACAGGGTCTTTTATATTTGTTCTAATAATAACTTTATATATCTATCAACTTCATCTTCATACTTTTCAATATTTAAAGCGAATAGGTCTTTGCATGACTGACATAAATGACATAACTCAATATGTGCAAGTTCATGTAATATTGTTTTCTTTCTTTTATAATAAGAAAGATTTTTATTTATAAATATATTATAGATGCCGTTATAACTAAATATAAAGCCATATATTAATTTAGGCAGTTCTATATAGTTAATATTAGCATCGTAATAATTTATTAATTCTTTTTCTGTTAATTCCCCCTTTAATAAACTTAATATATTCATACTTAATACTCCTTTTTTTCTTTTTATTAAGTATCTATACTAGCATACTTATTTATTATAATAAAACAGTAAAGAGTCTGCTTTATTATTTGACGAAACAGTTATTTTATTTTCACCTTGTTTTAATGGTATATTATCCATTTTTAATCGTGCCACAAAAGTATCAGTCTTATATATATCGTTCCAAATGAAATTATTTTCTTTATTATCTTTATCAACTTCTAAAGGAAACTCGTCATTTAAAATAGCAGTTATATTGCTGTAGCTATTATATAATTTTCCGCCTATACTCAAATAATTTATATCGTAATTTAATATACATTTATTTTCGCAAGCTATTATATCGGAAACTGTTGAATTATTATATTGTACAGTTATATGACTATCATCTATGGCTAAAATCTCTTTGTCTTTATTAAAAAGGTAAAAAAATGAATTAGGTAACCATAAAAAAGACTGAGTAAAAATGCAGAATAATATGTATATACCAATAAATAAAATCAAATAATGTTTCAAAGAACGTTTTTTGTTATCCATTGCCTTGCTCCCTATCAATTTCTTTTTTCCTTTGTTCTATTATTGCTTTAATTATATTTTTATCACTTTCAGATAATATGTCTTTATGTTTATCAAATAGTAGATCAAATTCACTTAAGATGTTATTTTCTTTTATTCTTAAGTCTTTATCTACAAAATCTTGCACATTAACATTGAATATATCAGATAACCTTAACATATCTTCCATTGTGGGGTTTCTTTGCCCAAGTTCCCATTTTCCTATAGTAGAGTAGTCTTTGTTCATTCGATTAGCTAATTCGGATTGTGTCATGTTTAAATTATTTCTTAAAAACTTTAAATTACTTGAAAAAAAATTATTCATAAATATTCCCCTTTCTTTATTTAATTATACAGCAAAAAAGACAAATTGTCAAAATAAAAAGGACAAATTGTCAAAAAAGTATTGACATAAGACAAATAGTCTTATATAATGATTGCAGATAGGAGGAAAAAAATGAACTCAACAAGTTTAATAAAAGGTTTTAGAGGTAAAAAACTTTATAGTCAAGAAAAAGTAGCTGAATTATTGGGAATATCTAGACAAAGTTATAATGCTTTAGAAAATGATTTACTTCATAATGATTTTACATTGGTATTTAAATTATTACATGTTCTTGATTTAAGTGCTATAGATATTGATGAGTTTTTTAATGCTTTAAAACAAGACTATATGTCTTATCAAATTAAATCAGAATAGGAGATAAGAATATGAATGAAATAATATTCATTATTATATTTACAATATTTTTGTTCTTTTTAGACATTTATCTTGTTATAAGAACAAAAAAAACTATTGGTTCTGATGTGGCAATAGCTCAGGGAATATATTTAGCAATAATATTTATTTTATGGATTTTATATTGCTTTTCTCATTTAGGTATATTGTAAGTTTCATAAGTTCTGAATTAATCTCTTTAATATTATTACCATTTTCTACTAATGTTTTAATGTCTCCAATATAGTTGGAAGAAGTTTCATCGATATAAGGGATTAATATATTCAAAGCTTTATAAAAATTATTTATATCGAAAACTAAAGAATCTGCTTCTAAGGTAGCATTTATAAAGTTATTTATAGCATCACGTTTAAATGTAGAATTAAGTTCAATATATTTAAGTTTAATCTCATGCTTATTTCTTATAAGTTGAGAAATAGAGACTGAACCTATAGAAGCAACTAAAGTGATTAACGAACTCCATATAACATCAGACATAAAAATCACTCCTTTCTATAAGTAATTATAGCATAGGAGAAAAACTAACAGAATAAGGAGAAATAAAATGAAACGTTTAAATGCTAGTGAAACACTAGACTTAATATCAAAACAATGGGCGGGGACAAAAGATATACAAAAACTTGCCCAATGTGGAGAAAACAAAGCTCGACAAATAAAAGAGCATATAAAAAAGGAAATAGATAATTGGTTAATGCCAAGTAACGAAGTTCCTATGAGTAAATTAGTTGAATATCTAAAAATAGATATTAAATATTTAAAAAAAGTAGAAAGGAGTATGAAAAATGAAACTATTGAGAATTAAGTTTGAAGTCATATTTGCGTTATTATTAGCACTAACTACAGGATTATTAATATGGTTCACTATTATGATCGAAAATAACTGGAAAATGTGGTTATTAGTAATAGCTTTTGCAGTTATGACAGTTTATACATATTACACATTAAAAATAGTTAGAAAAGAACTAATTAAATTATACAAATAAAAAGAAAGAACTGCGTAATTCTTTCTACTAAAGATTATATCAAAAGTGGAAAGAAAAATCAATTTTAGGGGGTTAAAAATACTATATAAAGGAGCAAGAATGAGCAAAGTAAAAAGTTATAGTATATACGAGGAATATTTTGAATTAATAACATTACTAACAGAAGAGGAACAAGCTTATTTACTATTAGCGATTAATAAGTATATGTTTTATGATGAAAAGCCTAATTTAAATGCTAATCAAATGAAGATTTTTAACAACTTAAAAAGACCTTTAGATAAGAGTAAAAATAAATCAAAATCAACATCAAAAACAATTCAAAACGAAATCAAATTAAAATCAAATAAAAATCAAAACAAAATCAAAACAAGAACACATCAAGATGTTAATGTTATTGTTAATGATAATGTATATGTTAATAAAGAAGATAGAGATAGGGGTATGGGGGAAGAGGAAGAAACAAATAACAACCTTTTCTTGCTAATGGAAGAGAACTTTGGAAGAACATTTAGTTCTATTGAAATAGAAGAAATATCCAAATGGGAAGATACAGAACTTACAAGATACGCAATAGCACAAGCGGTACTTAATGGAAAAAGAAATATCAAATACATTTCACGAATACTCGAAAGTTATAAGTCAAAAGGTATTAAAACAATTTTTGAAGCTCAAAAAGATGATGAAGAGTTTAGAAACAAAAATAAACTTAAAGAAAAAGAAACCCCTCAAGAAATAGTAGCAAGATTAAAGAAAGAGGGAAGATTATGAATGAAGAAGAAGTAATAAAAATAATGCAAAGAATAAAAAATAACTTTTCTCAGTTTAGAAGCGCAGAACAAAACGTTATTGAAGAATGGTGCAAGAGATTAAAAGACTATGATTTCGATGAAGTTATGAGAGAACTAGAGTCATATTTTGAATACGCAACTGAACCACCACTTATAAGTACTCTTACACAAAACTTAAAAAAGAAAACAGAACCAAAAGAACCAACAGGCATATTTATGTGTAATAGATGTCGCAAAAGATTTAGAAGTATTAAAGAGGCGGATGAGTGCGAAGAAAGAGATAAGTCTTTAAAATACATAATCAAAATGTGTGATGTATTTGATATAAATCCGAACGAATATTTTAAACCTTATGCAACAAGATGTTCTCTAAAAGAAATAAATGACAATTACGAAACATTTATGCGAAGAGTATGTAAGGAGCAACAAAAAAATCCAAAACTACATGGACTTGAATTAGAGGGTTTAAGAATGTATTACAGGGAAGTGTTAGCAAAATGACTTTCAAAGAAAAAGAAGAAAAATTAAGCACAGTATTTATTAGTTTAACAAAAAAGTGTGATACTTGCGGACACTCGATTATATTTACAACAAAAGTAGACATGAGGATATGTAGTTATTGTGGTAATGCTGTTTTTAAAGATAAACAAACTGAGTTCAAATATAGAGTAAAAGAAAAGATTTATAAGGAGAAGAAAAAATGATAGATGATTTTATATCTGAATATGAAGAACTAATTTTAGAAGTATATAGTGTAGTAAATCCTGAAGAATATTATAGTGATTTTATGCTAGAAGATATAGACGATATAGAAAGTTTTATTTATGACTATATGCAAAATGAATATGAAAATTGGAGGTTAAGAAATGTTAAAAAGTTTTAATGAAATGAGAAAAATAGATTTATCTCAATATATAAAAAAAAGAGATAAGGCAGATTATTTAAATTGGGCAGTTGTTAAACAATTACTTCATGATAACGGGGCAGAAAAAGTATATTTTACACCAATGCAAAACGAAAATGGATCGAGTTTAATAAAAACGGATAAAGTTTTTACTGATAGTAACAGTAATACAAACCAAGTGTATGAAACTAGAATTAAAGTAGTAATAGATGAATTGGAGTTTGAAATGCAAGGACCGGTTATGAATGGTGCAAACCCGGTCAAAGATAATTCAATGAGTCAGCAAAGATTATGGAATAGTCAAACAAGATTATTTGTTAAAGGTGTAGCTATATATACAGGATTAGGGTTTGATTTATGGTCTAGATTAGAAGCTGAAGAAGATGATGTTAATTCAAATGATGACTTATCTAAACATGATATATCAAAAATTAAAGAAAGAGTACAAGAAATATATACATCAAAAATAAAATTAGGTTTAACTACAAAGGAAATAGCACAAAAATTAAATAAAACTGAAGATGAGGTTAAGGCAATATTTAGTTATTTTGATACATTAAATAATTTTGAAAGAGATTTGTCTAATCTAAAAAAATGATAGCTACTAATGATAGAAGTTATTATATAGGCGCAAGTGACACCAAATATGTAATTGGAAATTGGAAAACAAAAACATTCGAAAATTGGTGGTTGGAAAAATTAGGAATAAGAAAAAATCATTTTCAAAATAAATATACTCTTGCTGGAACTAATTATGAACATAAAATATTGGATTTCATCGATTCAGAAAAAAAGGATCTACAAGTAATAAAAGGTAGATTAAGAGTAAATATAGATGGTTTTACAAAAGGAAAAATACAAGAAGTAAAAACTTACAATTACGAAAAAGGGTTTAATTTAAGTAAAGATTATATAAATCAATGTCAAATTGAAATGTATGCCTTTGATACAACAGATTGTGAAATAGTTGCGTACGGATTAGAGGAAAAAGATTATGATAACTACTTCAGAAACATAGACGAAAAAAGATTAAGCAAATATCAAATTGAATATGATAAAGACTTTGTTAACATCACATATTTACCTAGATATAACTATTTAGAGAAGTGTTTAGAAAAAGGATCATTTCCTACGGAGGAAGAATATGAAACTTACAGGAAAAATTGAAAAGTTAATGCAAGAAGTGATTCCTGCATTAATGAGTCAAAAGAAAGATAAAGTTTACGAATTAGAAATAAAAGTTAAGCGAGAAAAAAGAAAGTTAAATCAAAATGATAAGTTTTACAAGTTCCAAAATGAACTTGCAGAAGTTTTAGGAACATCAAATGAAGAATTGCACTTTGAACTTTTAAAAAGATATAGTCCTGTGATACTTGCTACACTTCCTAGTTCAGTTAATCCTAGAGGTTACTTTAAATACTATGAAGAATATAAACGAGGAATAGCTAAAGGAAATGAGTTTATAAGTTACAAAGTTTATAAACCTAGTTCAGAAATGGATACCAAAGAGTTTGCGAGACTTCTTACAGGATTACTTGATGAATGTAGAGAAGTAGGGATAGAAACTATGAGCAAAGAAGAATTAGAAAGTCTTTTAAGGAGTGCTAATGAAATATCACAATAAAAAAGTAATTGTAAATGGGATAAAGTTTGATTCTAAAAAAGAAGGAGATATAAATGGAGGAAAGAAAATATATATTTGAACCAACTACTTTAGAAACGCGTAGAGAGTCATATGACAGCGTAAATATAGATTTAAGGCAAGAACAAGTATTAGAAATACTAACTAAACCTATGAGCGCTAAAGAAGTTGCTGTAGAAATGTTTAAAAAGGGATACACTCAAAACGAAGATAGAAACAATGCAGCACCTAGATTACATGAACTTGAAAACTTAGGTAAAGTTGAAATTATAGGGAAAGAAAAATGTCAATATTCAGGAAAGACAGTTTCAGTTTATCAAAAAAAAGAAAACAGTGTTTCTATGGATAAATACAAAGAATTGTTAAATAAGTTTGACAATTTAAAATGTGTTGAGGCTTATAGTCAAACAAGAATAAAAGAATTAAAAAAAGAAAATGAAATGTTAAGAAAGGAATTATTAAAAAAATGAACAAGGTAGTCTTAATCGGAAGAATATCTAATGATTTAAAATTAAATGTAATAGGAGAAAAGAAAACATCAACAATACAATTTAGTTTAGCAGTAAATAGAAATTACAAAAACAAAGATGGAAAGTATGACACAGATTTTATTAACTGTGTTGCATTTGGAAATATAGCAGATTTTATAAATAAATATTTTAAAAAAGGTGATGAACTAGCGGTTGAGGGTAGAGTTCAAACTAGAACTTATGAAAAAGATGGAAATAAAAAGTATATAACTGAAATTATGGCTGAACACGTTGAGTTTACATATGGATCTAAATCAAATGATAATCAAATAAACAAAACTGAAGAAATTAATGATATTCCATCAAATTATAAAACAGATTACGAAGAGTCATCAAACGAATTTGCTTTAGATGATAAAGATTTACCATGGTGAGGTATCTATGTTTAAGTACATTAAATATAAAAGAAAATTAGAACACTTGGAAGAAGAAATTAAAGATTTAAAAGCTGAAAATTATGACTTAATAGAAAAATTAAAAAAAGAAAAAGAGAGAAGTGAAGCTGAAAGAAATGCGATTAAGATAATAAGAAATCTATCAAGTGCTAAAAAAAGAGAATTAGGAATAATAGGAGGTAAAAATGAAACTATTTTATAAAAAAGACTATTTAGAAAAAGTATTAGAAGTCGCACAATTAGATAAACAAATAAAAGAACAAAACTTATTTATAGCACAATTAAAAGACAACTTAAATTATAAAAGAGAATTATTAGAAAGAGAAACAAGAGTGAGTAATGAACTTAATGAAGAACTTTTAAAATCATCAGAAGAATTAAAAAAAGTGTTAGGTGCTAAAGGTGGACTTACTAAAGAAAACAATAAACTTAAAAATATAGTAGAAGAATTAAAAAAGGAAAATCAAGATTTAAAAATTAAATTAGAAGAAAGCATGACTGATAAATATCTTGTTAAAAAAATACCTAGTGGAAAGACACCAAACACAATAAAAACTAAAGTATCATCACCTATGAAGTCGAGTGTAAGAAAATATATGCGAGAGGAGTTTGAAAATTGAAAAATGATTTAAGTAGCCTTAATGATTATCTATTTGAAGAATTAGAAAGACTAAATGATGATGAAGAATTAGAGGGGGAAAAACTAGAAAAAGAATTAAAAAGAGCTAAAGCAATTGGAAATATAAGTACAGCAATTGTTAATAATGCAAAAGTTATATTGGATGCAAGAAAGTTTGCAGAAGAAAATGGATTTGCAAGTACTAATGAAGTTTTAAGACTAAAGGATAGTTCTAATGATTAGAAAATGGGATTCTGAAAAAATAGAATATTTAAAACAAATATGTCCTGGAAGAAATGAAAAAGAAATTGCAGATATGATAAATAAAAAGTTTAACACTACATTTACTAAATCAGCAATTAATTCAATCAAAAGCAAACATAATATAAAATCTAAAAAAGTTGTTAGAGTATATACAGATGAAGTAGTAGAGTTTATTATAAATAATTATCAAGGAAAAGATAATATTGAATTGGCTGAATTAGTAAATAAACAATTCAATTTAAATGTTAATGTTGCTTCTATCTGCAATTTCAAGGCAAATATTAAGAGAAGAAAAGGAATTAATCTAAATACTGGAATCAATAGAGGATGTATTAAAAAAGGCAATATTCCAATGAATAAAGGTAAAAAATGGAGTGAATATATGTCCGAAGAGGGAATGAAAAACTCATCTAAAACCTGGTATAAAAAAGGAAATATATCAAGTAATGCAGATCCAATTGGTACAGAAAAAATAAAATATTCAAAAAGCAATAAAGATGATGGATACATATATATAAAAGTATGTGATGGTAAAAAACAAAAAAACTGGATTCCAAAACACAGACTCATATATGAACAACATTATGGAAAAATACCAGCAGGACATAAGGTAATATTTGCAGATGGTAATAAAGAAAACTTTGATATTGATAATTTAATTTTAGTTAAAAATAGTGAAGAATTAATTATGAATAGAAGAAAATTAATATTTGATAATAAAGAATTAACAAAGACAGGAGCAAATATTGCAAAAGTATTAAATAAAGCATATGAAAGACAAAAAGGATTATGAGCAACTATATTATGATACTTTGTATGAATTAAAAAAGACAAAAGAAAAATTAGTTGCTCTTGAAGAAGAATTAGAACTATTAAAAAAATATAAAAAGAATAAAATTGTTAGTTTTATATATCAAGAATTAAAAAATAGAAAATGGGAAAAGGGTGAGTAAGATGAACTTAAAAGATATTGATGAGGGAATGTATATACAAATATATACTGACAATGATATATACCAAGTTTATTCAAGTTATGGAAATTTATATATTAATTTTAGAGGTGAGGAAAGAACACTTAAAAGTTTTGGCAAATTACTTTATAAAGTTTATACTTTTGAAGAAATAGAAAATATAGGTACTAGAATTTTAAAAGAAAGTGGTGAGTAATAATGCGTTTATGGAGTTATCAGTTAATACCAGTTTTGCCAAATAAAATGCTAGTATCACAATGGCGTGAGTGTATTGCTATTAAAAGGCAATGGGAAAAAGGAACATTGAAACATAGGTTGGTTAGTTATGTTATGAATTATGATAAGTTTACTTTTGAAATGTATGTTTTTATTCTTTTAAAAGAAATGGAAAAAAGAAATATAAATTTTCAAGGTAAATACTTAAATGAAATAGTTGATTTTTGTTCAAATAGAGAAAGATTTACAACTTATAATTATTATCCAGAACACAACGACAGATACCTAAAACAATGCTTGTATAATTTACAGGAAAAAGCAGATAGAGGTATTATTACAAAAGAAGAATGGCAAAAGATAGAAGATAAGTTTGGAGGTTATTTATAATGGATTTTAGCAATAAAAAAGCAATAGATTTTTTTGGAGAAGAAATTGTTGACAAACTAGAACAACAACATCAAGACAACTATCCTACTTTTTATCAAAGAATAGATTTTAATTTATGGCAATATGGAAGTAGTGGTTATTATATTGTTCCTTTTAAAGATAAAATGTATAAGGTTAAAGTTGAAGATAATGTTCTTAAAAATCCACTTTATATAAATCAAATTGTAAACTGGGAAGAATATGAAATAAGTTTGGAGGGGTAATGTGAAAATAATAAAACAGGGAAAACCTTATAGAAAACATAAATGTTCAAAATGTAAGACTATTTATGCTTATCATATAAAAGATGATGTTATTGGAGAAAATATGTTGTATTGTCCGATATGTAAAAATTATATGGATTTTATAATATTTGATAAAAAGATAACATACGAAAAATACCAAGAAATAAATAAAAATGAGTTTATTAATAAATAGAAAGGTTTGGAGGGGTAATGTGAGTGAAAAGGAAATATTAATATTTATTGCAATTTATATTACTGTTTATCCAATTATTATAGCAATAATAAATAATAATAATGATAAAAATAAATAGAAAGGTTTGTGAGGTTATGAAAGATATAAAATTGAACCCAAAACCAATGTTTTATGCTTGTGTTTTGGAAGGTTTAAGAAAAATAGCAAAAGAAAATGGTTATGCACTAGCAATACATGGGAGTTGTGCAAGTGATTTAGATTTAATAGCAGTTAGATGGAATGATACATTTTCTACTCCAAATGAGTTAGCAAAATGTTTTATAAATGAATTATCAAATTATGCTTTTGATAAATCTGAATTTGAAGAATTGACGACCCCTGAACATAGATATAAAAATCAAATACATTATACTATTCCTATAATTGCCGATTGGTATATAGATTTAACTGTTATAGAAGATTAAATAATTTAGAAGATGATGATTGTGAATGAAAATAAAATAATGGATAAAATTAATAAAAACTTAAAAATTATAGATAATTTATTAATAGAAAATGGGTTTTATAAATATATTAGCAAAGTTGTTAATATAGAAGATGGAATAAGTCAACTATATGACAATTTGAAACAATTACAACAAGAAAATGCACGATTGAAAGATAAAATGAAAGAATTACAACAAAGAATAGATAAAGCAATAGAATATATAGAAAACAATACCTATTCAAGTGTAAGTACAATGAAAACAACTCTACATTTACAAAATGAAGAACTATACGATTTATTAGAAATATTAAAAGGTGGTAATAAATGACTAAAAAAGAATTAGAAAAACCATTTTATTTAATTGCACAATATTGGTTAGGCAATTTAGAAGGGTTTATAAAAATAGGAGACAACAAAGAAGAAATAACTAAATTATTTAAAGATAAATATATGAGTACAGAAGGACACGATTTTGGAGTAACAGAAGAAAGTTATCAACTATTAGAAGTAAATGCAAAGGAAATATTAGGAGATAAAGAATGAAAAAAATAAATAATATAAAAGAAATGTATGAATATCTTGACACCATAAATGATATTAATGATATGAGATATGATGATTGCAAAATACATAGTTACCTAAATGATGAAACATATAAAAAAATATTAGATGAAGTATTAAAACTAAAAGAAAAGCCAAAAAGAGTAATAGATGTTGGTAGCAACATGAACCAATATGCTTATATGTTTGAAAATAAAGGAATTGATTATATAGGGATAGATTTATGGAATGCAAATAGATTTATGAAACCTTATGAAAACGAACATACAAAATTTATAGGTGCTAGATATGAAGATATAGCAGATTGGTTTAAAGATGATGTAATCATTAGTTGTTTATGTATAGGATATTTAGTTAAGCAAGAAGATGTAAAAGCAAAACATTTAATAACAAATGAATTAGTAAATCATGACTACAAAGCAAAATTATGGTGGTAGGAGATAAAGAATGAGTATAAGTAAAGAAAAAGGACTATATTATCAAGAAAAGTGGGAAGAACTACAAAACAAGTTTGCAAATATAGAAATGAAACAAGAAATAGAAAAATTACAACAAGAAAACCAAAAACTAACACGTATCATAGAAGAATTAGAGAAGTGGTTAGAAGAAAAGAAAAAAGATAGCGAAACTGATAGAACATATATAAACGGAATGTGTTTTATAGGACGAAACGAAGCGATATATAGTGGTGTTTTAGACAAACTCAAACAATTACAAGAGGAGAGTAAATGAAATTAGAAGTAGGAATGTATGTAAGAACTAAAAATGGTTCAATAGATAAAATAATTGATACAACAGAAGAATGGTACGAATTAGAAGGTGATGAAGATGAGAAACCTTATAAAATATATAAATTAAATCATTATTATTATGATGATGAATTTGATGAAGATACAAAGTGGTTTTTAGAAAGATTTTTTGTTAAAGCAAGTCATAACATTATAGATATTTTAGAAGTTGGAGATTATGTTAATGGATATTATGTAACAACTGGGAGTAAAAGTGGTGGTTGTTCTTTGGGAAGTATTTATATAGCAGAAATAGATGGATTAGGTTTACATAAAAAATTATACGAAAAAGATATTAAATCAATAGTAACAAAAGAACAATTTGAAGTAATGCAATATAAGGTAGGTGAATAATATGGCAACAAAGTTTAAAGAATATGAACCAAGATATATGTTTGAAGAATTGGGATATGAATATAAGTTTGTTGATGGTAAAGAAAATAATTGTGAAAATGTAATTATTTATACACATAAAAAACAAGGAATTAAGATTCAATTTAATTTACTAAATCAATTAATATATTTTGAAATAGAAAATAAGTTTAAAGATTATGACAAAATAGGAATGTTTATAACAAAAGAATTGTTAATGGCTATTAATAAACAAAAAGAAGAACTGGGGTGGGATAATGAATGAAAAAATAAAATATACACCTCAAGGATTCAGTTATATAGATATAACAATATTTGATTGTTTATCCTGGGGAGGATTAGGAATATGTGATGGCTGTGGTAAACCTCATAAAGAATTAAAACTAATATATGTATTACATGATACATATTGTAATAAATGTTTTGATACCTGGTTAAAAAGGTCAGCTAAATATTCTAAAGAAGATATTGAATATGATCTAGAAATACAAAAAGAAAATCATATTCAATGGTACAAGTATCATGGGGTAATCTAGATGAGAGTAAAACATGCAAGTGGTAGGCATACAGTTAATAAAATAAACTATTGTCCTATGTGCGGTAAAAAGTTAGATATACTAAAAGATAAAATGGAGGAAGAATGAATGAAGATATATTAAAAGAAGAAATAGCAATGTTAGAAAGCAATAATAGGGCTATGCAAGAAGAAATGGCTAGAACATGGGAAAAATACGATAAAGTTATAAACAACTGGAACGAATTAAAAAATTGGTTAATAAAAAAGATGAATGAATATGTAACTTATCAAGGAGATTTAAGTTCTATATATGAAGAAGTATTTGATAAAGTTAAAGAAATAGAGGAAGAAGAATGACAGCAAAAGAAATGCTTGAAGAATTAAATTATTTTCAAAGTGGTGAGGATTTTGAAGATGAATTAGTTTACAATTTACATAGCCAAGACATTGAGAATTATAGGTATATAAGTTTTCATAAAACATTTAAATATATAGAAATGGATGATTGGACAGGAACTTTTCAATTATCTATGAAAGAACTTCAAGCCATAAATAAACAAACAGAAGAATTAGGATGGGAAGAATAAATGCAAGAAGAAAAACTATTAAAAATAATAAATCATTATGGAGTTATACCACAGTTAAAACATTTTCAAAGTGAAGTATTTGAATTAACAGAAGCAATTATTGATTATAGATATGTAGAAGTTTATAAAGGTAGTCCTGCGGAAAAATACCACAAAGAACATATAGCAGAAGAAATTGCAGATGTAGAAGTAATGTTATTACAATTTAAAGAATACTATCATATCAACGGAAATGATATTTTAAAAATTATGAATGAAAAGATAGATAGACAACTTAAAAGACTGGAGAAAGAATGAATAAAGAAGATTATGCACAATTTCATTTGTTGTTGGCAAAATTAAAATATGAATTATCAATATGTATGTATGAAACTGATAATAAAGATTATAGAGACGAAATAGAAAGACATATAAAATCAATAGATGATTTAATGCTAGTGTTTTTATTGGAGGGATAATGTTAGGTCATTTAACAATTAAAGAAGCTAGAAATGAAATAACTAAATTAGAAAACGAATTAGATTTATATTTAACTAAGAAGAAAATTAATTTTGAAAAAACACAACCAGGAAGTCCTAAAATGAATGATATTTTAACAAGTAAAACTGGAATGATATTTGATAAGTTCACTCATTACATAATTAAGGACAGTGAATATGATTCTAAAATATATAGTTTACAAGAAAGCATTAATGCATATCAAAAATATGTTATAGAAGAAATGAAAAGAATATCTGAAAATGGTGGAAGTGAATTAATAGTTTATTATAGAGATGAACTTAAACTTAAATGGGAAGAAATAGTTAAACTTACACATTATTCGTTGAGACAATGCCATAATCTATATAATCAAGCAAAAAAGTAAACATTGCACACTTTTGCACATTTGAGTATGGTAAAATGGTATTGTGGAAAAATACACACAGGACATAGGACAACCTCCTGACAACACTGTCTTATAGGCAGTGTACTGATATTTATAAAATGCTATAGGCGGTTTTACTCGAGAAGTGACGAAAGTTGGATAGAAGTATTTCTGTCTATATCACGATAGAGAATAAACCTAGTATTCCGCTTATCTAGGGAGCAAATATAAATGTTAGTACAGTGCTTTTAAGCCAATAAAGAACACGTCTGATAGGTGTTCTTTTATTATGGAGATAATATATGTCAAAAAAGTTAGAAGAATTAAAAAAAGAAATGATACAAGTATATGGAACTAGATGTTGGATAACTTTAAACAAAGTAAACAGATTAACAGCACATCACATTATACCTGTACGTGATAAAGGTGAAACAAGATGGGAAAATATAGCTTTACTTTCAAATGATAGTCATATATATCTAAACTACATAGAAAGAATAGCACCATGTGTAGCATATGATCTAAATTGTTTGTTTTATGAACTAAATAGAACCTATGCACCACCAACGGTAGATTATGAAGAAGAAGTAAAAAGAGTATTAAGGAGAGTTAATTATAATGACAGATAAACAACTTAAAAAGAAAAGTAAAGTAGAAGAATATAGAAATGAAATAGATGAAGCGAAAGAAAAAGCAATGTATAAGTTTTATGAAAAAAGAAGGCTAAGAGAGGTGATAAAGAATGAGTTTGACTCCAAAGCAAGAAAGATTTATACAAAATATCGTAAGTGGAATGAGTCAAAGGCAAGCGTATAAAGAAGCATTTGGAGCAGAATATGATGATGATGCGATAGATAGTAACGCAAGTACATTATTTAATTCTACAAAGATACAACAAAGGTATAAAGAAATTATTAACAAACTAGAAGAAGAAACAATTATGACGGCGAAACAAAGAATGAAGTGGTTGTCTGATGTTATAAATGGTAATATCAAAGAAAAAACAGCTATATTAAAAACTGATGCTGATGGTAATAGTAAATTGGTTGAACAAGAGTTTCCATCAAAACTAGATACTAAAATAAAAGCGTTAGATACTCTTAATAAAATGGACGGAGAATATATTACTAAAATAGAAGGGGAAATAGGAGTAACAACTATAAGAGTAAATATAGAAGATGAAGAATGAAATAAATATTAGTATAAGTAAAAAAGTATTCAACAAAGCATTTATTCATTTGTTAGAATGCATTAAAAGATATTTAATTTTATATGGGGGTGCAGGAAGTGGTAAAAGTTATTTTATATGTGAAAGATATTTGTATAAATTATTAAAAAATAAAACTTGTAATTTACTTGTGGTTCGTAAAACTGGGAAAAGCAACAGAGATAGTACTTATGCACTATTCAAACAAATAATAAGCAAGTGGAAACTGAATAAATATTTTAAAATTAACGAAAGTGATTTAAGAATAAAATGTTTGCTTAATGGTAATGAAATAGTATTTGCTGGACTTGATGATGTTGAAAAGTTAAAATCTATTACGTTTAGCAAAGGAGAACTTACTGATGTATGGATAGAAGAAGCATCAGAAATACTTGAGAGTGATTTTAATCAACTTGATGTTCGTTTAAGAGGCAAAGGAACGCAAAAACAAATAGTTATAAGTTTTAACCCAATAGATATAAATCACTGGCTCAAAAAAAGGTTCTTTGATATTAAAAGTGATAATGTTGAAGTAATGCATTCAACATATCTAAACAATGACTTTTTAGATGATGATTATAAAGAATTGCTAGAAAGTTATAAAAATACAGATCCTTATTATTACGATGTGTATTGTTTAGGTAACTGGGGAGTGTTAGGTAAAACTGTGTTTGATGCTAAAAAATTACAGGAAAGATTACAAAATATACCTAAACCATTAAAGATTGGGTATTTTTCTTATGATTATGATGGAATAAAAATAAGTGATATAAAATGGGTAAATGATAAGAATGGATATATAAATATATATCAAGTACCAAATGTACCTAAAATAACTAAGTATTGTATTGGTTGTGATACCGCTGGTGATGGTTCAGATTACTTCACAGCACACGTACTCAACGCAGAAACGGGAGAGCAAGTAGCAACACTTAAGCAACAATTTGATGCAGACCAATATGCGAAACAAATATATTGCTTAGGAATGTATTATAAAGAAGCTCTAGTTGGAATAGAAGCTAATTTTGATAGCTTTCCTATAATGGAACTTCAAAGACTAGGATATACAAACCAGTACGTAAGAGAAGCAGTAGATACATATACAGGAAAGACGGAAAAAAGGTTTGGATTTAAAACGACTTCATTAACAAGACCGACAATAATATCTAAACTAATAGAAATAGTTAGAGAACATACAGAAGTTATTAATGATAGAGATACAATAGAAGAATTATTAACAATAGTAAGAAATGAAAAAGGTCGAATAGAAGCACCTGATGGCGGACATGACGACCAAATGATGGGACTTGCAATAGCTCATCATATAAGAGAACAAGTAGTATTTGATACTGAACCTATAGAGGTGCATTCACAATATAGATTCAATATAGAAAAAATAAATGAGACAAATAATGATTATGGAGAGGAAATAGTAATAGTATAGAAAGATATGAGCAAAACAGAACCGACAAAAATATGCATGTTAAAGTGTCTTAAATGTGCGAATGTTCAGACAATAAGAAGAAGAAAATCAAGATTAAAGAAAGATGGACATATAAAACATTTATGGTGTTGGAAATGCAAAGAAAGAACAAAACATTTAGAAGAAAAAGAAAAGGAGGAATAAAATGAAAAAAAGAATTTTAAGAGAGTATTTAAAAAATAGAGGAGTAAAAGCAAAATCAACAATAGAGGAACCTTCTTCAGTTAAAACAAAAGAAATTAAAACTAAAAAAAAGAAGAGTGATAAATAATGAATATAACAATAATTATATTTATAGCAGGCTTAATTGTGTTTACAAGCATATCTAATATGATATGTTTTTTTCTTGGTGCAAAAATAAGACAAAAAGTAGATAAAGGAGAAACATTAAAACTTCCTACAATAAATCCTATTGAAATATATAGAGAACATCAAGAAAGAAAAGAAGTCGATAAAGAGAAAGAAAAACTAGACATTATATTAAGCAATATCGAAAAATACGATGGTACTTCTAAAGGACAAGAAGATGTACCTAGTTAGGAGGTGAGTGATGGATAAAAAAGAAATAGAAGAAACTCCTATATGGACTTTATATGAAAAAGGAAGAAATTATCATAGATTAACGGGTATTTATGTAGATACTGACAAAAATTATAGAATGTACAATGGCAACCAATGGGGAGAGGCGAAACTTGGCGATGTTGAACCTGTACAAAAGAACTTTATAAAACCGATAGTTAAATATAAAGTAGGAGTAGTACATGATAATCATTATGGTATAGTTTATTCGAGCCGTAATTTTGAAAATAAAGAATTTAGACCTCAAGGTGAAAAGATATGCGAAATGCTTAATTTGAAAGCATCTCGTATATGGGAAAAAGATAAGATGGATTTCAAAGGTAGAAGAATTACAAAAGATGCTGCAATAAACGATGAAGGTATTATGTATGTCAATTATGATAAAGAAAATCAAATGCCTTTAAATGAAATACTGAAAAAGGTTGATGTATATTATGGCAACGAAAACGATGATGACATACAAGCGCAACCGTATATTCTTACAAGAAAACGTGTACCAGTATCTATTGCAAAAGAAATAGCAGAAAAAGAAGGACTTGCTAAAGATAAATTAGATATGATCGTTGGAGATAATGACAACTTTGAAGAATCAGGTGAAGCTGCTAAAGATGAACTAGATAATATGGTAACTATAATAACTAAAATGTACAAATCAAAAGGGACTGTACATTTTTCTATGGCTACAAAATGGGTAGTGATTAAAGAAGATAAAGATAGTGGTCTTACATATTATCCACTTTCACATATGAACTGGGAAGAAAAAGAGGGATCAGCAAGAGGTGAAGGTGAAGTTAGATACTTAACCTCAAACCAAATAGAAGTAAATAGAACCGAAGTAAGAAGAGTATTAACGGTTAAATACCAAGCGTATCCACAAAAAATAGTTAATATAGACAAAATAGTTAATCCATCAGCACTTAATCAAGTAGGTGGGAATATCAAGGTTAAAGGCGGTCAAAGTGTTGACGATGTATCAAAAATCATAAGTACATTACCACCTGCGCAAATGAGTCCTGATGTTAAACAATTACAAGAAGATTTAATTCAAGTAACTAGAGATTTAGCAGGCGCTGGAGATATAGCCACAGGACAAGTTAATCCAGAAAGTGCAAGTGGTAGAGCAATTTTAGCAGTACAACAAGCATCACAAAGTCCAATGACTGAACAAAAGGAAACATATAAAAACTTCATAGAAGATTTAGCTAAGATATGGCTAGATATGTTTATTGTTTATAGTGATGAAGGGATGAAACTTGAAGAAGAAGTAGAAGATCCTAAAACAGGACAAAAAGTTATTCAAATAGTAAATATACCTCAAAGCGCATTAAGAGAATTACAAGCAGCAGTCAAGGTGGATATAACACCTAAAGGAGCATTTGATAAATATGCTCAAGAAATGAGCGTTGAAAATATGTTTCAAGCAGGACTATTTAATGCACAAAGATTACCTGAACTAAAAACGTATGTGAAACTTTTAGATGATGATTCAGTGATGCCAAAAGTAAAACTGGAAGATGCTGTTAAGACAATAGAAGAAGAACAAAGAAGAATAGCAATGATAGAAGCAGAAGCGCAAATAATGCAACAAAGAGCACAACAATTTTTGAATGAAGATCTTAGCGCTCAAGCGGAACAAGTATTAAATGCAGAACGAACAATAGCCGAAAATGTTTCTAATAATGAAGTAAAAGAGGCTCCTATAGAAGAATAGGTGCTTTTTATTCGTCCAAGCCTTATGACATTAAAAGATGTGGAGTAGTCAAGCAAAGACGTAAAAATAGGAAGGAGAATGTTATGGAAAATAACGAAGAACTTGTAACTAATGTTACTGAAAATGTAGAAGAAACTACAGAACAAACACAAGTAGTAGAAGAACCTACTATTGAAAAGGTTTATACAGAAGATGACTTTAATAACAAGTTAGATGAAGTGTTGCCTAAAAAAATTGCTCGTAAAGAAGCAAAAATCCGAAAAGAATATGAAAAAAAGTATGGCAAAATAGAAAACCTACTTAAAGCGGGACTGGGAGTTGAATCACTTGAAGAAGCAGAATCACAATTAAGTGATTTTTATTCTCAAAAGGGAGTTCAAATACCAACAGAAACGACATATTCAAGAAAGGATTTAGAAGTATTAGCTAAGGCAGAAGCAAATGAAATGATTGAAGCTTATGACTATAGCGAACTAGAAGAAGAAGCTAACAGACTTGCCAACATAGGCGTAGCAAATATGAGCGAAAGAGAAAGACTTGTATTTGAAAAAATTGGCGACTATCTAGTAAATGAAAAAAGCAAGCAAGAACTTGCGACAATAGGAGTTACAGAAAAAGACTTAAACGATAAAGAATATCTAGAGTTTAAGAAAAATCTTAATCCTAATATGTCTGAAAAAGACAAGTACGAAATGTATACAAAATATAGACCTAAGCCAGAGGTCGAAATAATAGGAAGTATGAAAAATAATATCAATAAAGATACAGGTGTTAAGGATTTCTATACTAGAGATGAAGCAATGAAGTTTACGAAAGCTGATTTCGATAAAAATCCCGCTTTATTTAAAGCGGTAGAAAACTCAATGTCTAAATGGTAGTACTTCCAAATAATGAAAGGAAGGGATAAAAATGGCAGTAAGTAATTTTATACAGACTATATGGTCTAAAAAGATTCAAGATGACCTAGAGTTAAAAACAAAGTTAGTAGCAAACTGTTTAAGAAGCTACGAGGGAGATTGTAAATATGCACAATCTGTAAAAATCTTAGGAGTAGGAGAGCCAACAATCGGTAAATATACTGGTGCTGAAATCACTATCGAAGAGATGAGTGATAAAGGTCAAACATTAACTATCGACCAAGCAAACTTTTTTGCATTCTATGTTGATGATGTTAATGTGGCTCAAAGCGTTCCAGGATTAAAAGAAGAATATCAAAGAAAGGCTGTACACGGTTTAGCAGTTGCTAGAGATACATATGTTGCTAATCTAATCAAAGGTGCTACTAATTCAACAACTGCAACAGCATTAACTCAAGAAGCAGTTAAAGAGGCTATTGACGGTGCTATAGTTGCTCTAAGAGAGAGAAACTTTGATGAAGAGGGCGTAATTGAAATTACACCAGCAGTTTATAATGTGTTTAAAAATGAATTAATCACATTATCAACTAACAACCCAGAATACATTAAGAAAGGTATCGTAGGTATGTATGACGGCATGGAAGTATGTATGTCTAATAACATGGCTAAAGATGATACTCATGTATATTGTGATGTTAGAGGTAAAAAGGCTATTGCTTTCGCTGGTCAAATCAATGAAGTTGAAGCATTAAGAGCAGAGAAAGTATTTAAAGATATCATCAGAGGTCTTGACACATTCGGTGCTAAAGTTATTGATGAAAACAGAATACAAACAGTTAAAGTACCTTTAACAGCTTAATTATAGGTCGCAAAAAAAGCGACCTTTTTTATCGTATATGAACTAGCGTGAAAAGTGGTGCAATTCCACTTCGTACGACCAATTAAGGAGGATAAATGAAAAAATTTATAAAAAAACCAAGTATAGATATGTACGTGGGTATAAAAGTAACAAAGGATACAGATATTACATTTGAGAATGAAACAGTAAAGCAAACAATAAAAGATTTAGAACTTCATTCTATAACAAAGATAGATGGAGCAGGATATAAAAGTATATACGACACTTATGTCAATCTAAATGAAGGAGATGTTCTTATATTTGAAGAAGAAAGTAGAGGATATATAAAACCAATTGAAGAGTTTATGACTATAACAGAGGCACTAGAAGAACTAGAAAATATAAAAAGTTTAGATGTGGAGGTGTAATATGTTTAAAATCGACAAAACAAGTAAACAAATAAGTCTTACTAGAGGTGATGTTGCTCAAATTGAAGTATCAGCATTAAACGAGGACGGAACAGACTATACTTTTAATGAGGGCGATATTATAAGATTTAAAGTAATTAAAAGAAAAGAATGTAATAGTGTTGAATTACAAAAAGATGTAGAGGTAAACGAGGCTGGAACAATAGTTAATATATCTTTAACAAGTGAAGATACTAAGATAGGTGGGCTTATAAATAAACCGGTTAAATATTGGTATGAAGTAGAAGTTAATCCTGAAACAAATTGTCAAACTATAATTGGCTATGATGAGGACGGGGAAAAAATATTTATGTTGTATCCGGAGGGCTCTGAAGAATGATAGAAGCAAAAGAAAGTTTAATAGGTAATATAAACGCTTCTGATTCATTACAAGGTAGTTTAAATAAGGCAATAGAATATGTATCTCCAACGACTCAAGAAAAGAGTATTACACCTACAAAAGAGACTCAAGAGGTTGTTCCTGACGAGGGTATATTTGCTTTATCAAAAGTAATAGTTGAGGCTGTTTCAAACGAAATAGATGAAAACATAAAACCAGAAAACATAAAAGAAGGTGTGTCGATTTTAGGAGTAGAAGGAAGTTTTGTTGGTGGTAGTGGTAAATATGCTCCTAGAAGTTTATCATTTTATTACTATTCTGGCACGGAGCTTGATTATGAACTTACCAATGTTGATACAAGCAATTTAACTACAACGCAATATATGTTTGCAAATTGTAGTAATTTACTAAGTGTAGATTTGTCTAAACTAGACACTAGCAACGTGACGAATATGGGTTTGATGTTTACACAATGTAGAGCATTAACCAAAATTGATTTAAGACCTTTAAATACTAGCAAAGTTAAAAGTATGGGTAATATGTTTAGTTATTGTTCTGGTTTAACGGAAGTAAACTTTGATGGTATAGACACTAGTAGTTTGACAGGTGCTTGTATGAACCAAATGTTTGGCTATTGTTCGTCTTTAAAAGAAATTGATATGAGCAGTTTTAATACCAGTGAAGCAGATTCGTTAAGCAGTTTGTTTTCTGGTTGTACTTCGTTAGAACATATCGATGTAAGTAGTTTTAATACCAGTAATGTGACTAATATGAGTTATGTATTTAATAATTGTAGTTCGTTAACTACATTAGACATAAGTAATTTTGATGCTAGTAAAGTTGTTAATCTTAATAGTATGTTTGCTAACTGCACATCACTTGCTAATTTAACTTTTATGAATAATTTGGGTAAAGGTTATACAAGAACGTCTTCAAATTACAGTCAATACACTCTTAATTTGTCGGCTTGTCCTTTAACACACGATAGTTTAATGGATGTGATAAATAAATTATACACTTTAGGAAATTATGAACAGTCACTTGTACTTGGTGCTGATAATTTATCAAAACTAACTGCTGATGAAATTGCAATAGCAACAAATAAAAACTGGAATGTTTCTTGATAAGGAGGGAAAGATGAAATTATTTGATTATACAGAACCAAAAATGATAGTTGCTGATAAGGGCAAACACATAAGAAGTGTTAATGATGTATATATTGAAGAACATTATGACGACGAGGGCAATTTGGTAGAAGAACACTTCCCATATTATTCAACAACTATATTCGTGCCTGATAGCACTACTGAAAAAGATATGTATGAAATGTATATAGAAGAACAAATAGAAGAATAGGAGGTAATATATGAAATTGTTAGAAATGAAAAAGAAAGTTTTAGCACTCATTGAGGAAATAGATGATACACAAACAAGTTTAACAAACGATCCAGATATAGAGGCTAAACTTCCTTATGTCATTAATCAAATTATCTTTGAACTCGCAAGATTTAAAAAGATACCTGAATATGTAGAGCAAGAAGTAAAAGAGGGCACTACTTTTGATTTAAAAGATTTAGATAACTTTTACCAATTGCAAATCGTAAGAGGTATAAAATATGATTTTTTGACAGAAACACTGATAAGGTTTTTGGAAAATGGCACTGCCGAAATATCATATTATAAATACCCGCAACGAATAGATATTAATACTCCTGACACATATGAATTTGATTTGTCTGAAGATGCATTAGAGATTGCTGTATATGGAATAGCAGCAGATTTATTAAAAAGTGATATATCGAATAATAATGGTATAATTTACGCTAATAGATATAAGGAATTGATGCAAACATTAGATCCGAGATATCAACTAGGGGTAATAGAAATAACAGATGGAATAGAATTATAGGAGGCTGATAAATGGCAAACACGATTAGTGGAACATTAATTACAAGAAATTATACAGACTTTAGAGGAGTTGACTTCACAGATGAAGAAGTATCACTTATGAGAAGCCCAGATAGTTTAAATATGTGGAAAGATTATAAAAAATTAGGTAAAAGCATAGAAACACGTCCAAAGATGAGATTATTCAAGGAATATGATAATACCATTTTTGGACTATTTTTTTATAAAGTAGGAACTAATGAAATGTTAATCGTTCATTCAGGTACAAAACTTTATAAGGAACAAGAAGGAATAAAAGAAGAACTATATACAGGTATGAAACCTGCCAAAAGTTATTCATTTGTATATAATAATATTTTATATATAAAAGACGGAATAAATTATTTGAAATATGATGGAGAAACATTGTCAAGTGCAGAAGAAGATGCATTTGTTCCTACAACTACTATAAGTAGATCACCTAATGGTGGTGGTACAACCTATCAAGATATAAATATGTTAAGCCCATATAGGAGAAATAGTTTTGTAGGTGATGGTGAGTCAAGAGACTATCACTTGGATACAACTGGGCTAGATGTGGGAGAAAATACTGTAACTGTGACAATAAATGATGTGCTAATGGTTGAAGGTACTGACTTTTCTGTCAATAGAGAGACAGGTGTAGTTACATTTAATTCAATACCACCAAAACCTTTAACAGATGGGCAAGATAATGTTTTTATAACATTCAAAAAGACAGTTGATGGTTATGCGGATAGGATAAAAAAATGCACTCTACTTACAGTATTTGATAATAGGGTGTTTTTTAGTGGGAATCAAGATTATCCTAATGTTGTATGGCATAGTAGTTTAAATGATCCTTCTTATTGTAGCGACTTAGATTATTACAATGAAGGATTAGACCTTTCACCGGTTAAAAGTATGGTGGCGGGTAATAATGCACTATGGGTATTTAAAGAACCCAGCCAAGCAAATACGACAGTGTTTTATCATAATCCAACAATTGATTCTACATACGGTAAAGTATATCCAAGTTCACATTCAAGCATTTCAACTGGTTGTATAGCTACTGGAATCAATTTCAATGATGATATAGTGTTCTTTAGTGATAGAGGAATGGAAGCAATAAATGGAGATGTTACGACAGAACAGGTGCTTGCACATAGAAGTTCTTTAGTAGATAGTAAACTAGTTACTGAAGAAAAATATAAAGATATGATTCTTGAAGAATATGCTGGATATTTATTAGTAATTATAGAAAATAAAGTTTATTTAGCGGATAGTAGAGCGATGTTCACAAATGGCGACCATAATGAATATGAATGGTTTTACTGGGAATTAGAAGAAAAAATTACAATAACTAAAGTTAAAGATGGTGTTTTATATTTAGGTACAGAAAAAGGGATTTTTGTTTTAGATGATGTTTCAAATGAAAGAGAAGTAGAATCCTATTGGATAACTCCACTAGATGAGTTTAAATATCCTCATTATCAAAAAACTACTAATAAAAGAGGGTCTGTAACTGATATAAAAGGAAATAATATAACTATATCAACAAAATTAAATAATAGTGAATTTACCGAAATAGTAACTCATAATCAAATCAATGGTTATGTAGTAAATCGAATAAAAAAGAAAAAATGGAAATCAATACAGTTAAAGTTTAGTTCGAATTTACCATTTGAACTACGTTCAACAACACTAGAAGCATATGTTGGTGGATATATAAAAAGATGAAAGGAGTAATAAATGGCGACAACAAATTCATATGTAAATTACGATGATGAAAGATTTACCGATGTTAAAGCGAAAGAACAACAAAAAATAACTGAATCTGATACTCATTACAATAATATGATAAATCAAAGTGATAATTATTATCAAAGCCAAATAGATGCTACAAAAGATTATGCAGAGACTCAGAAACAAATACAACAGGAACAAACGGATTTTGCAATAGAACAAATAGAACAACAAAAAGAACAAGCAGAGAAAGATTATACGAAAGAACAAAAAGGAGCATATGTTGATTGGCAAAAACAATCTAATCAATATGGTGCAACCGCAGAACAATTTGCTTCAAATGGACTTTTAAATACAGGTTATAGTGAGAGTTCTCAAGTAAGTATGTATAATACTTATCAAAATAGAGTATCAACTGCGAGAGAAAGTTTTAACAACGCCGTTTTAAATTATAACAATAGTATAAAGGAAGCTAGACTTGCTAATAATAGTGCACTTGCTGAAATTGCATATAATGCACTTCAAGCACAATTAGAACTCTCTTTGCAAGGATTCCAATATAAAAATACTTTACTTCAAGCACAATTAGATGCAAAAAGACAAATTGAGTCTGATTATTATAACAGATGGGAAAATGTTCTTAATCAAATCAATTTAGAAAAACAAACGGCTATGGAAGAAGAGCAAAGGGCAAAAGAACAAGCAAGATGGGAAGCGGAGATGGCATATCAAAAAGAAAGAGATAAAATAGCGGATCAACAATGGCAAAAAGAATATAATTTAGCTAAAAAATCTTCTAGTTCGAGCAGGTCTTATAGTAGTGGCGGTGGTTCTTCAAGTAGTGCATCAATAAAAAAACCATCAACTAAAGAAAAAATATACAAAGCTAACAGCACGGCTAAATTGAGTACTACTGCTGCAGGAAAGTTTGTAAATGATAATATAACTTCAATAGTTATAAAAAATGGAGGAATTACTGAGTCTCAACTAGTTTCAGCTCTAAACAAAGGTAAAGAACAAGGACTTTTGACAAATGATGATATTAATAAGGTTCTACTTACATTTGGTTTGTAATGATTAGGAGGATAAAATGAGTTCAATACGGAAAAAACTAGGGTTACCTGAATTAGAAGAAAATGATTCTTCACGCATTAGGAAGAACTTCAACTTGCAACCTTTAAAAGAAAAAAGTAATGAAAAAATTACAACTTTAGAAAGAATATTTAAATCGAAAAATACTATTGATGAACCTGAAATAAATAGCAATTTAGAGACTTTAGAAAGTTTAAAAAAACGAAAAGAACAAATATTACAAGAATTGCCGAAACATAAAAAAGAAAACAAAGATTTATGGTGGAGTGAAGGCAGAAGTTTTTTAGGAAACATAGGTAATGCTTTGTACAACTTAATAGACCCAAAATATGAAGAAAAAAAATATATAGAAGATGAACACTATTATGCTTTAGAAAAAGAATTGAACGAAATAAATAACCAAATTGATAATTATAATGTTAATAACAAAAATTATTCGTCAGGTTTCATTGGAGGAGTAGAAAAAGCAAATGATACTTTCGTAGGAAATATAAGGACTGCTACAAAAGGTATAGAGAGTACAACAAAAAAGATTTTGGGTCAAACTCCTAGTAAAGAAATGGTTGATTTAAGCTTAGAAGAAAAATTAGCACAAAAAGCTAAAAATGAGTCAACTGGAGTTGGAAGTGTTGCTTTAGATGTGTGGGGCGGAATTGCAAGAATGGTTCCGCAAATGGCTATAGGCAATCCAACAGGTTCAACAATAATGGGATTTGCAAATTATGGCGGTGGTGCTTATAATGAGGCAATTAACGATGGTTATACTGATGAACAAGCTACAAAATATGGATTAGCTATAGGAACTACCGAAATGGCTATGACTAAGGTTTTAGGTAGTTTTAGTAATATATATGGAAAGAATAAATTAGGACAAGCTTCTCAAAAAATAATTGATAAGTTCATACCTAAGTTAATTTCTAATAAACAAATACGAAATATACTATCTCAAATGATTAGCGAAGGTGGAGAAGAGTTTGTTCAAGAATATGTTGAGAACATTGTTAAAGATACATTACTTGACGAAAAAGGTTTATTAAAATCTTCTTGGAAAAATATTACTAACGAAGAAAATCTATCAAATGCATTATACTCAGGATTTATTGGTAGTTTAACAGGTGGAATAATGTCTGCACCTACTGAAGTAAGTAAATATAATTATGAAAAAAATACAGGAAGAAATGCAGAAACTGGATTATCTATAAACGAACAAAAAGTATTTGATACAGAAGTGAAAAATAGAATTGATGAACTTCAAAAAAATGGTGAAAAACTATCTAAAAAACAAATAACCGAGATAGAAAATCAAGTTGAAAGTGATTTGAAAAGAGGAAATATCACACTCGATACAATAGAAAGCATATTGGGCGGAGAAAAATATAATGATTATAAAAAAATAAATGATAGAAAAGACTTTTTAGAATCAAAAATAAAAGAACTAGAGAATAAGAAAATCACAGAAACAACAGTGAAAGATAACGAAACATTACAAAATTATAGAAAAGAATTATCTGAATTAGATATAGATAATGTTAAAAACAAATTAAGTACAGAAGTAGATAACTTAACTCAAGAAGATTATTATTTAAGAGAAAGTTATAATAACAAAACTAGAAGAAGTCAAAAATATGCTGCAGATGTAAGTAAATATGACGTTAAACAACAAGCCACTATTCAAAAAGCAATAGATAGTGGTATTTTAAATGATACAAATCAAACCCATGATTTTGTAGATTTAGTTGCAAAATTATCAGCTGATAAGGGAGTAGAGTTTGATTTTACAAATAATGAAAAACTTAAAAATAGTGAGTTTTCTATTAAAGATAAAGTTGTTAATGGATATGTTAAAGGCAATACTATAGGTTTAAATATAGACTCTAACAAAGCATTAAATAAAGTTGTAGGACATGAAATAACACATGTACTAGAAGGTACTGATTTATATTCAGAATTACAACAAGCGGTAAAAGAATACGCAACTACAAAAGGAGAATATGATGCTCGCTTAAAAGATTTAACAGAGTTATACAAAAATATAAAAGATGCTAACATAGAAAATGAATTAACTGCCGATTTAGTTGGAGATTATATATTTACAGATACTGACTTTATAAAAAACTTATCTGCAACAAAGCCTAATTTATTTCAAAAAATATATAATGAAATAAAATATTTATATAAATTAGCAACAGCAGGAAGTAAAGAAGCAAGACAACTAGAAAAAGTTAAAAAGACTTTTGAAGATGCTTATAAAAATAATAACCCGCAAAGTAACGAAAATACTAAATATCATATAAGTGAAACACTTTCTAATGAAATAGATCAAGTTCTTGATGGAAGTTATAATAGCAGTAATCAAGTTAAAGCAAGAAATTATACACCTAAAATATTAGTAGATAATGGTGTTACTGATTTGCCAATGCTAATGACAGCAAAGCATATAAGAACAACTGTACTTAGTGAGAATGAAGCAAGGGAAAAAGGATATATAATTAACAAAAAAGACCATTATCACGGATTAGGTAAAGAAACATTAATGAAAGTAATAGATAGTTTAGACGCGCCTTTGGAAATATATAAACAAACTGATAAAAATTATTTAGTTATAACAGAAATTGCCGATAAAAAAGGGAAAAAAATAATTGTACCTATAGAAGTAAATGGGAAAGGCAATTATAACAATATTTATATAGATGAGAATCAAATAAAATCTGTTTATGGTCATAAAGATTTAGGAGGCTATTTAAATTATAATAATTTTGAAAAAATTTATTCAAAAAAAAGAACTGTTTTAAATGAAGGGGTAAAATCCCACGACATTAACAGTTCAATTTCTAATAATATACCACAAAACACTAAAAATGTCAAGGATACATCATCTACTAAATATTCTATTAAGAATAAAGAAAATAATACACAAAATCTTTCTTTATCTAATAAAAATGATATAGCACCTATAAATCCTAATCTAACTTATGGAAAAGATATAAAACTACAAGTAGAAGAAGCAATAGCACCTATAAAAGAGACAATAGATAATTTATCAAAACAAGTAGAAACTATATCACAAGATATAGCACCTGTAAAAAAAGCAGAGATTATGCAGAACACTGCAGAAGATACTGCAGAAAATGTAATAGAAAAAGAAAATACTCAAGAAAGTGCCAAACTTTTAGATTCAAGACCTTTAAAACAAAGAAAAAGTGCTTCTGAACAAGCAAAAAAACTTTATCAAATGTTAGTGGATAAAGGTAAATATGTATCTGACCTTGCTAAAAAAACCAATAATCCTGAACTTTATGCAAAATACGATCAAATGGGTACTGCAAGAGGAACTGCTGAATATTCAATAGCAGTAGGTCAAGTTGATAATAATGGTAAAATAATAGGAAAGAGTCTTATTGATATATGGCAGCCTATTACTGAAAGCGGTAAAGAGTTTGATTTTAGTATGTATTTATTACACAAACATAATATAGATAGATATGCGCAGGGTAAACCTGTATTTGGCGAAGATATAACAAGTGAAATATCACAAGAAGAAGTTAGTAAATATGAACAAAAAAATCCTGGGTTTATAAAGTGGTCTAAAGATATAAATACATATAACAAAAATCTATTACAAAATATGGTTGATGCAGGTCTAACAAGTGAAGAAAGTCAGAAGTATTACAATGATACTTATTCTAATTATGTAAGAATATATAGAGATATGACAGGAAACAATCCTATTACTATGTATAATGGAAAACTTAAAGTTAATAATCCTATAAAAACTGCTAAAGGTGGAAATCAAGATATACAACCTCTTAAAGATAGTATGGCACAGCACACTTTAGATGTAACAAATGCTATAAGGAGAAATCAATTCGGTTTAGAGTTATACAATACTTTAGGAGAAGGTGAAAATGTAACAGAGTATGGAGAAGATATAATAGCAAAAAACAAAGATGGTTCTTATACATTTACTGTGTTTGATAAAGGTCAACCTGTTAAATTAACTATAGATGAAGGATTATATGAAAGTATTAAACCAACTGCGAAAGCAAATTGGGAAGATACAATAATAACAAAAGGAACAAATAAATTACTTCAATTTCAAAGAGGTTTGATTACTGATAAAAATCCATTATTTTTAGTGAGAAACTTCTTTAAAGATTTAGGAGATGCTCCCCTTAATTCTAAATATGGTAGTAAGTTTTTTAAAAACTTTGTTAAAGCGTATAATGAAATTGCGACAAATGGAGAATATGCACAACTTTATAAAGCTATGGGTGGTTATCAACAATCATATTTTGATAACGATAAAGGTTTAAAAATGCCTTCACAAAAAGTTAGTGCTAAGTTTGTTCAAAAAATACAAAGTCTTAATCACGCTGTAGAAATGGCACCTCGACTTGCCGAGTTTATATCATCTATTGAATCAGGGGATAGTGTACAAACAGCAATGTATAATGCTGCTGAAATTACAACAAACTTTAAAAGAGGTGGAGAAACTACAAAAAAAGTTAATAAATATTTTTCTAATTTTCTAAATGCATCTGTTCAAGGATTTGATAAACAATTTAGAAACTTTACAGGACAAAATGGAGCAAAAGGATATATTAATTTATTACTTAAAGCTACAGCATTTGGAATAGCTCCTTCATTATTGAATCATTTATTATTAGAAGATGATGAAGAATATGAGGAACTTCCAGATTATATAAAAGACAACTATTATTTATTTAAAACAAATGATGAAGGAGACTTTATTAGAATACCTAAAGGAAGGGTTGTAAGTGTGTTTGGAAATGCTGCAAGAAGAACAATTGAATATGCAAATGGAGATAAAAAAGCCTTTAAAGGTTATTTATCTAATGTAGCAACAAATGTAGCACCTAATAATCCGCTAGAAAGTAACGTTTTATCTACTTTTACTCAAGTGGCAACGAATAAGTCGTGGAATAAAAGTGATATAGTACCTCAAAGATTACAGAACTTACCTGCGGCAGAACAATTTGATGAAAAAACAGATGAAATATCTAAGTGGATAGGTAGAACATTTAATATAAGCCCTAAAAAAGTTAATTATATATTAGATCAATATAGCGGAGTATTTGGTGATGTTTTCTTGCCTATGATGACACCACAAGCAGAACAAAATCCATTCACTAGCGCTTTTACTGTTAATAGCACTACAACAAATAAATATAGTAGTGAGTTTTATGATGTCAAAGATGAATTAACTGAAAAATCTAATTCAGTAAATGCAACTAACGAGGATATACTAAAAACAAAATATATGAACTCTGTACAAACTGAAATGAATGAATTATACAAGGAAAAACGTGAAATACAAATGTCTAATATGACAGATGAAGAAAAACGTAAAGAAGTTAAAAAAATACAAAGTTATATCAACCAAATAGCAGAAGAAGCGTTAAATAATTATGAAAGTGTTAAAGTATATTCTAACTATAGCAAAATAGCTGATAAAGAGTTTTATATTGGGTCTGATGGAGAGTGGACAAAAGTCAAAACTGAGGATATGTACGACCTAGAAGATTTGAATATGAACGATGAAGATAAAAACAATTATTTTAAAGCTAAAAATAATATTTCTAACATTAAAAAAGATATAAGTTCGGAAGATAGAAAAAGTTTTATAATAAATGAAGTTATAAATAGCAATTTAAATGATGAACAAAAAGCCTACCTATATGATAAATACTATGCTAGTACAGATAAATTAAATATAGTTGTTAAAAGTGGTATCGGTATGGACGAATATTTAGTTTTAGAAGCTCAGAACTTTCAAGCAGATAAATATCCAAATGGTAAAACCGTTACAGGTAGCAAAAAAAATAAAGTTTTTAATTACATCAATTCTACTAATTTGGGCTTTGAACAGAAAGTTATTTTAGCTAAAATGTATTATCCATCTTATGATGAATATAACTACGATATTATAAATTATCTAAATGATAATGAAAACATTACTTATGATGATATGAAGAATATTTTAGAAACCTTAGGCTTCAAAGTTAAAGGAAACAACATAACGTGGGATTAAAGGAGGTGTGAATGAAACAAGATTTAAATGGAGTAAGAACTGCACAAGATATTGAAAGAAAATATGATTTAAGCTCTATTGCAGGAATAAAAAAAGCTGTAGAACTTAATGAAAACACGATTACAAAAGTAGAACAAGAGACCTCTAATTTATTAGAATCACTAATAATAAACCTTGAAGGGATAGTGCTTAATGGTGCTATCTCTTTATGGTTTTATTCAGGTGTACCTTCAATGAAAAGTGAACCTGAGATAAATTGGACTACAGAAGAACAAAGAACAGAACATTTAAACGATTTATATTACGATAGGGAAACAGGAAACGTTTATAAATATGTGTTTGATAGTGAATATAAATGGGAAAAACAATTAGATGGCAAATTAATTGAAAGTATGGCTTTAACAAATGCTTCAATAGATACTTCAGACCACGAAAGACAAGTGTTTTTTGAACAAACTCCAACACCACCATATTCCAATGGTGATTGGTATATTAACGAAAATGGTGACCTGTATATATGTCAAATCTCAAAAGATGAAACGGAAAGTTATAACAAAAATGATTTTATAATTTCTTCACAATATACCTATAATACGAATGCTAATCACAAAGGAAATGTATTAACTGTTTTAAGTGGTAGAGTAACTATGGTAGAGGTGGGTGAAGAAGAACTACGATCTAGCATAAAGGAAACAGTGAATGATTTAAGAACAGCAGAAACTCTAATAAAGCAAAATGTTGAAAATATAAGCTTGTTAGCCGAAAAAGTAGTAGAAGTTTCTAATACAGTTTCAGGAATGAGTTCTATTCAATTAACTAGTTGTAATGAAGGTCTTTTATATTATTTATCTATAAAAGGTGAAATTGGACTGTTAGATCCTCCTGAAATTATTCTACAATTAACTAATAATAACGGAACTGAAGAATATGTACTGCCTATTAATTATTTAAATGTCTTAAATGATATTTCAGATGAGTTTAGAATAGAAAACGGTAGAACTTCAATTATAAGGAACATTGAAATTGATGATGAAGGCAATAAAACTGTTGCTTCTGAGCCTATAATAGAGATCTACGATAATATAGATATATATCTAGCAAATGGAGTTAATACCTTGACTTTGGTGACTCCAAACAATTTAAATATTTCTGCTACTTATTTACTAGATACCATATATACGGATAATTTCGCTACACATGTTCAAGTATCTAGTGAAATACAAAACTCGGCACAAGAAATTATGCTGAATGTTCAACAAATTGAAACATCTTTTGAAGGGCAAATAACGAATACAAATCAATTGATAATGAATGTTCAAAATGGAATGACGAACACTTTTACAACTAGCGGTGGTAATAATTTGTTAAGAAATACAGATTTAGCTGAAGAAACAAATGAAGGATATGTTAGTTGGAGTGGTAGTTTAAATAAACAAGATAACGTTGAAGCGGTAAATGGCATTTCAATATTGCTTCAAAATGGAAGTGCTACACAAATAGATGAAGTTCCAAATGGTCAATATGTTTTAGGTTTTAATTATAACAAACTATTAGAATTAAGCACTGGATCTATTTTAATAAACGGAACTGAATATGTGTTAGAAGATTACGGAACTTTTGAACAAATATTTGAAGTTACTACAAACTCAATTAATATTGAGTTTAAAAGTGACGCCAATAATTCATATGAGATTTATGATTTAAGAGCAAACGTAGGAAGTGTGTTGTTACCTTATTCACAAAATCCTAACGAAATTAGAAGTAACACTGTAACTATTGGTGAGGGAATTAGAATAAAAAGTGATATACAAAATACTGAAACAACTATTGATGCAGATGGGCAAAGAGTTATAAACGCCTCAACAAAAGAAATTGTTCAACAATCAACTGATGAGGGTGGCTGGTTTAAAAAAATTGTAGTAGAAGGGGATAGTGAAATCACAGGACTTTCAATTAAAAGAGTAGGAAGGCAGGTGCATATTAATGGATTGTAAAATGAAATTAAATATACAATTATTTGCTGCAAGTAAAACTCAAACAAAGACTATACAAGATAGTTACGGAAACGACTATAAAGTTACAATACAAATAAATGAAACTTTACCAAGCGATTATTTAACTTCAAACATTTCAACTTTGAGCGGTTCAGTTAAAGTATCCAATACTGGTAGTGGCGGAGCATATTCTTCTAGTAAAGATATGTCCGCAACTATTACTTTCAAAAATGATAATTCAAGTGGAACGCAAATATCAAAAAAAAGCGGAAGTACGGCTTTTAACTTTGACGGTTCAGCTACAAAAACAGCAACGCCTTTAACGTTTAGTGGAATAAGTGTGTCTCATAATGATGATGGTTCGAAAACAGTTTACTACACTATGACTTTAAAAGTTAGCACGACTAGTTTGGCTCAAACAGTTTCAATGACTGGAACTATTGTTTTGACTGATATTCCACGTGGAAGCAAAATAAATAATACTACTTTCGATATAGAAAAAAGCAATACTTTACAGATTACAAAGTACGTTAGCCTTTATTATGATAAACTGCAAATGTTTACTCTTGATGATAATAATTCAGAAATACTCGTGGATATGTTTTTGGATGTTGAAAATGGACAAAGCATAACTGTTAGCAACTCTAAAAAAAGTGTTTATTATAATGCGAATAAAAACAGACAAAATACAAAAATAATTTTAAAATTAACAACTTATGCTGATAACACAATGGCAACTGTTATTGGAACTGACACAAAAGAATATGATAACAAAATTACAACACCACCAACTTTTACCGATTTTGATTTTTCTGATATAAACACAAAAACAACTTCTTTAACTGGTGACACATCAATTATTGTCAAAGGCTATTCAAATGTAAAAGTGGATATTCCAACAAGCAAGAAAGCGGTTGCAAATAAAGAAGCAACTATAAAAAATTATAATGTCAATGGTACATTGAAAGCATATGCTGACCCATTTAGTTATACGATTAACAATTTTGACGCAACGGAGTTAATTGTTTATGCGATTGATAGCAGAAACTTGCCTACAAGAGTATCGAAACCAGTTAATTTAAAAAACTATACAAAGGTAGTTAAATTAAATAATGAAGCCGAACGTGAAGGTGGAGTAGGAAGTCAAGTTACTTTTGATTTAAGTGGAACTTATTGGAATGATACATTTGGTGCTGTTCAAAATGATTTGACCGCAACTTATAGATTTAAACAAACTGACGGGACATGGCAAACAGGTGAAAGTGAAATAATCTTAACTAAAAATGGCAAAAACTATTCGTTTAGTGGTGTTTTAAAAGGTGATGCTGAGGATTTAGGATTCGATATAGCAAACTCTTACAACGTAGAAATTATAGTGCAAGATAAACTATCGAGTGTAACTTTTGCTTATTTAATAGGTGCTTCACAACCAGCGATTGCTATTTTAAAAAACAATGTGGCTTTAGGTGGAGTATATGATGAAAGTATAAATAAAAAAAGTCAAATATACGATGCTTTCATAAAAAATGCAGATTTAGTCGTGAGTAATATTAAAAGCAAAAATCTATTAATGTTATCTAACCCTCTCGCGATTACATTGCGCAAAGAAATAGTTGGAGATTTTGAAGCGGGTACTTACACATTGAGCGTTAGCGACATTCAAAGTTCTGGCACTAGTGCTGATTATTTGTTTTTATTCGTAGGCTATTCTAGTGAAGAATATTATGTTTACTTGCGACAAGATAGACTGTCTTACACATTTGACTTACCTTGGAACGCTGAAAAATTAGTAATTTATTCACAACATGGTTATTCTGATTCTGTAGATATTACTACAACTTTTGAAGATATTATGTTGGAAAAAGGAAATGAAGCAACTTCTTATAGTTCTTTCAAAGACTTTGTAATTGAATCAGGTGAAAACGAAAATGGCACTTGGGAAAAGTGGGCTAGTGGCAAGATGATGTGTTATGGAAATAAAACAATAGAAGAAGGAGTTGCGTGTACTACAAATTGGGGTGAGCTGTATCAAGGAACTGTAAGTAATTTAATAACTTATCCTCAAGTTTTTAAAGAAGTAAAACATGTCGAAATAACAGCAATTCCTACAACGTCCGCAGCGTTTTGGATAATGATGGCTTCAAGACAATATTTGACTACTGGATATTCAGCAATATATTTCATGCGACCAACATCAGCGACTGTTTATCCATTTATTAGTTGGTTAGCAATAGGCAAATGGAAATAGAAAGGAGAATAAAATGCTGGAAATTATAAAAACGTACTGGGTTCAAATTGTGTTTTGTGTTAGTACAATAATTGCCTTAATAAAAATCTGTAAGTTTTCCGTCGAAGGTATAAAGTGTAGTTTAAGAAATGACATTTTAAGTATTTACGATAGGTGTAAGAACGAAAAAGCGATTACTCATTATCAACTAGAGAGCTTGAAATATTCATCGCAATTATATTTCAAATTAAAAGGCAATTCTTTTGTCCAAGAAATAGTTGATAGAGTTAAAGAGTTTGATTTAAAAGATTAATAGGAGGATGAAATGGATATAGAATTAGTAAAACAAATTATAATAGTTGCTATTGCTTCAAGTATCATAAGTACGGCAATAGTTCAAAAAGTTAAAGAACAATTAAAGAGCAAAAAATGGCTCTTTTTTGTTGGTTTGGTGGTTAGTATAGGAATAGGTATAGCTTTTGCTTCAAGTTTCTCAGAACTATCGCTATTGAGTTCAGTATGGGTAGGAATAGTGTCTTGGATAGGAGCTGATGCAATTTATAAAGCGTTTGAAGATAAGATATTTAAATCTTTTTCTAATATAGACAATGCTAAAACTATTGTAATAGAAAGAGATGATGAATAATGGCAACATATAAAGCATTAACCGAAGAAAATTGTAAGGATTTTAAAAACTTTAAATATAGTGAGTTTAAGTGTAAGTGCAAAGGAAAATATTGTAAAGGATATCCTGTACCATTTAGTTATCAATTAGCATCGCATTTGCAAAAAATACGAGATAATTTCAAAAAGCCAGTAATAATAACGAGCCCTTTAAGATGTAAACAACATAATAAAAACTCTGGAGGAACTTCAAATTCACCACACATGAAAGGATGGGCAGTAGATTTTTATATAAATGGAGTTTCATATGATAAATTATATTCATATGTTAAAAAACTTCCATATTACAGTTATGCTTATCGTGTAAAGAAAAATCAAAATGTGATACATTACTCGATTACTCCACCAAGTGAAATACAGGTTGTTTCTACAGTTAAAAGAGATGAGTTTAAAAATCAGTTAAAAGTATTAGCTGATGAACTTAGAGTAAGAACTGGTGCTAGTACGAATGCATCTATTGTAGGGGTTGCGAAGAAAAATTGTATTTATAATTATTTTGAAACAAAAAAAGATAGTAAATATACATGGTATAGAATAGCCGATAAGCAATGGGTAGCAAATAATGGAAAGTATCTCACAGTGTATTCAAAAACGGAAGGAGAAGATGAAAAAGTGATAGCGGAACTTCAAAAACAAGTTCAAGAATTAACTGATAAAAATGTTTTGTTAGAAAAAACAAATCAAGAACTTCAAACTCAAATAAAAGAAAAAGAAACAAATGAATATAAAAGTATTTATAAATGTGCAGAAGATGGAGACTACAATATTAAAATTAAAATGTATAAAGATGAAGAATTATATATAAAATAAGGACAAAAAGATGTTATAATATAAAAGAACTAATGGTGAGGTTATCAACTATTAGTTCTTTTTTTTTATTTCTTATAATATAAATCTTCTTCATTCCAATAGTCATATTGACTTTGAAGATACTCTTTAATAATCTTACCAATTTGTTCTCTTTCTTCTTTTGTACCAAAATCATACGTCCTATGACATTTATTAGGCGTTAGTTCAGTACATAAAGTTACCACATTTTCTTCAATACCTTTACCTCCTTTAGCACGGCTTATATAATGTGCATTTGGCATAACATTTTGGTTATAACCACATACAATACAACAATGATTATCTCGCTCCCATACTTTGTTTTTAACAGACTGTGGAATATCTGTTGCTTTACTTCTTTTTGTTTTCATTTTTACCTCTTATTTACCTCTTATTTTTCCAAAATCTAATATTTTGAAAGTGGTTATATAAGAGTAGAAATGCCTTATTTAGTGGGGAAATCACATTTAAAATTGTTTAAAACAACATATCCTTAGTCCCGACATGGTGTCCCATTAGTGATAATAAACCCTTTTTAGGGTTTTTTGTTTGTTTTAAATTATATTATTCATATAAATCTATCCATGGATCTTTTCTTTTTAATCTTTTTATTGCTTCTTCAATTGTTATTTGATTAGGGGCTATTTTATCTAGTTCACTCCATTTTATTGGCATAGATACTGAACATTTTTCTTTTAATCTTATAGAGTATGGCGCTACACTTGTTGCTCCTTTTGTATTTCTTATCCAATCAATAAATATTTTGTCTTTTCTTTTTTCTTTTCTAATATTACTAGTATATTTATCAGGCCATCTTTGTTCCATTAATTTAGCAATATTTTTTGCAATTTTTTGAAATTCTTTCCAGTCAACATTATTTATTTTTACTATTATGTGATATCCTTTTCCACCACTTGTTTTTAAGTATGATTTTAATGAAAAACTATCTAGAATACTTTTTAAGTCTTTTACACCTTCTCTTATTTTTTTTAAATTCATTTTTTCATCTGGATCAAGATCAAATACCATCATATCTGGTTTTTCTAATTTTTTTGCTTTACTTCCCCATATGTGGAATTCAAAACTATTCATTTGAACTTCTGAGATTAATCCTGATTCATTTTTTATATAATAGTAGTCATTTCTTATATTTTTGCTTTTTGTTAGATTTATTTTGCCAATGCCTTTATTTTTTGTATCAAAATGTTTTTTGAAGAACTTTTCTTTTTTAATTCCAGAAGGGCATCTTATTGTACTTATTATTCTTTCTTCTATGAGGGGTAGCATTCTTGATGCAACTTTTTGATAATATTTTACTATATCAATTTTTGTAATTTTTGGATTATCATATATTATTTTATTCGGATTAGATATTTTTATTTCATTTATTATATTTGTATCTTTTTGTGATTTTATATTATTTTTTATTTCATTCATTGTTAATCCACTTTTAATGCTTGTTTTAATGTTTTTGATATTTTTATATCCTTTTATATTATCTTTTTCTTTTATGAGTAACCAATTATTATCTTTAAAATGGATTAAAGACCAAGCTCCTTTTAATCTTTTTCCTTTTAAAATAAATTTTATGGTACCGTTATTGAAGTTTGGTTTTGATGTATTTGTAGGTTGCCAGTAACCTTTATCCCAAATCATTACTGTTCCAGCACCATATTCTCCTTTTGGAATATTTCCTTCAAAATTTTTATAGCTTAAGGGATGATCTTCAACTTTTACAGCTAGTCTTTTATCATTAGTGTTATATGATGGTCCTTTTGGTATTGCCCAACTTTTTAATGTACCATTATATTCTAATCTTAAATCATAATGGTCTTTTGTTGCGATGTGATGTTGAACTACGAATAAAAGTTTTTTTGATGGTTTTTCTTTTATACCTATGGGTTCTTTTGTTATATTAAAATTTCTTTTTTTATTATATTCTTTTAAATTATTCATATTTTATTCCTCTAATATTAGTTTGTTTATTATGTAATGAATTATACTTTTGTGAAATTTAATTGATATTAAGTTTTTTTGTTAAATAAATAATTATATTTTGATATAATATTTTTATTATGATAGAGGTTAGTATGAATAGGATAAAATTAAAAGATAGAGTTCTACCTAAATATAGTAGGGGAGAAGAAATTGCTAATATGGTTAGTCATATTGTTGGTGGTGCTATTGGAATTGTGGCGCTTGTTTTATGTGTGGTTTTTGCGGCAATTAATGATAATACTTATGGAGTTGTTAGTGGTAGTATTTTTGGTGCTTGTATGATTTTGCTTTATACTATTTCTAGTATATATCATGGTCTTAGGCCTGATCTTAGTGCTAAAAAAGTTTTTCAAGTGCTCGATCACTGTGCTATATATCTTTTGATTGCTGGAACGTATACACCAATTGTTTTGTGTGCGGTTAGGGAATATAATGCATTACTTGGATGGAGTATGTTTGGAGTTATTTGGGGACTTGCGATTATAGGTATTGTATTTAATTCTATTGATTTGAAAAAATTTAAAAAGTTTTCTATGATAAGTTATATTGCAATGGGATGGTGTACGATTATTCTTGCGGATAAAATGATTGAGTTGTTAACCAAAAATGGTACTATTTTACTTATTGCTGGTGGTGTATTTTATACTATTGGGGCTATATTATATGGTATAGGTTCTAAAAGAAAATATTTTCATAGTGTTTTTCATATTTTTGTTATATTTGGTAGCTTATGTCATTTTTTATGTATTTTATTTTATGTGATGTAAAAAGCATAAAAGTGAAATTATTATGAACTTGATTGACTTTGTTTGTTTATAAAATTATAATTGTATTTGTCTATAAAGATGAATACTATTTCTTTTTGAAAATATATTTATTTGGAGGTTAATTATGTTTAAGTTAATAAGAAAGTTAAATAAAAAAGATTGTTTATACGCTTTTATATGTTTAATATTTGTTTCTATTCAGGTTTGGCTTGATTTAAAACTTCCTGATTATATGACTAATATTACTAATTTGCTTACTACTAGTGGTTTAGTTAAAGATATATTAGAGCAAGGTTTTTATATGCTTTTATGTGCTTTTTTTAGTTTGGTTAGTGCTTTTATTACTGGTTATTTTGCATCTTATTTATCGGCTAGTTTTTCAAAAAGGCTTAGAAGTGATGTTTATGATAAAATAATGGATTTTAATATGGAGGAAATTAAGTCGTTTTCTACTAGTAGTTTAATTACAAGGACTACTAATGATGTTGCTCAAGTGCAAATGTTTTTGTCTATGGGACTTCAAGTAATGATTAAGGCACCTATACTTGCTGTTTGGGCTATCTTAAAAATATTAGGTAAGGGATGGCAATGGTCTTTGATAACTTTTGGTGCGGTTATTCTTTTATTTATCACTATTTTGATTGTTGTTTTATTTGCACTTCCTAAGTTTAAGATTATTCAAAAGCTTACTGATAATTTAAATAGGATAACTAGAGAGTCTTTGACAGGAATAAGGGTTATTAGGGCTTTTAATGCTGATGATTATCAAGAGGAAAAGTTTGAAAAAGCAAATGATAAGCTTTCTAAAACGCATTTATTTACTGGAAGAATTATGTCAATTATGAATCCTGTTATGAGTCTTGTTATGTCGGGATTAAGTTTAGCAATATATTTTGTTGGGGCAATTTTAATTAATAATGCTGATATTTCTATTAAGTTTGATTTATTTAGTAATATGGTTGTTTTTGTTTCGTATGCGATGCAGGTTGTGATGGCGTTTATGATGCTTACAATGATATTTATTATTTATCCAAGGGCTAGTGTTTCGGCTGATAGAATACTTGAGGTTTTAAATTGTAATCCTAAAGTGAAAGATGGAAAGTTTGATGGAGAGACTAAACTAAAAGGAGCATTAGAGTTTAAAAATGTTAGTTTTAAATATCCGGATGCTGATGAGTATGTTATAAAGAATGTGAGTTTTAAAGTTAAAAGTGGTGAAACTATTGCTTTTGTTGGCTTAACTGGTAGTGGTAAGAGTACTCTTATTAATTTAATTCCAAGATTTTATGATGTAACTGATGGTGAGATTTTAATTGATGGAGTTAATGTAAAAGATTATAAGCTAGAATGTTTATATAATAAAATTGGTTATGCTCCTCAAAAAGCTTCTCTTTTTAGTGGAACTATTAAAAGTAATATAGCTTTTGGAGAAGGTAATGTTATTTTTGATAATAATATAACTATAGAAGCGATTAGGGTAGCACAAGGTGAAGAGTTTGTAGAGGCTCTACCAAATAAATATGATTCTAGAGTTGCTCAGGGTGGTAGTAATTTTTCTGGTGGTCAAAAGCAAAGATTATCTATTGCTAGAGCTATTGCGAGAAATCCTGAAATATTTATTTTTGATGATAGTTTTTCTGCGCTTGATTATAAGACAGATTTAAATCTTAGAAAGGCATTAAATGAGTATACTTCTAATTCTACTTGTGTTATTGTTGCACAAAGGATAGGAACTATTATGAATGCTGATAAAATAGTTGTAATTGATAATGGTGAGGTTAAGATGATAGGCAGTCATAAGGAATTATTAAAAAAATGTGATATTTATAGAGAAATTGCTTATTCACAGCTTTCTAAGGAGGAACTTGAGAATGCATAATAGAAATAGAAAAAATGAAAAGGCTAAGGATTTTAAAAAATCTATTATAAATTTATTTAATTATTGTAAAAGTTATAAGGTACTTTTAATTGTTGCTTTTAGTTTATCTATTATTTCTTCAATATTTTCTATAATTGGTCCTGATAAACTTAAAGATATGACTAATGTTATTATCGAAGGCGTTATTACTGGAATAAATATGGATAAAGTAAAGGAAATTGCTTTGTTTTTGTTATTTATTTATTTAATAGGTGCATTTTGTGGTTATTTTCAAGGATTTATTATGGTAGGTGTTACTCAAAAGGTTACTAAAAGACTTAGAAATGATATATCTATTAAAATTAATAAGCTTCCACTTAAATATTTCGATACTACTAGTTATGGAGATATTTTGTCAAGGGTAGTTAATGATGTGGATACTATTGGTCAAACTATGAGACAAAGTATATCTGGTTTTATTAGTAATGTTACTTTATTAGTTGGCTGTATTATTATGATGTTTTATACTAACTTTATTATGGCTATTACTGCGATTATAAGTTCTTTAATTGGTTTTTGTTTTATGATATTTATTTTAGGTAAAAGTCAAAAATATTTTGTTAATATTCAAAAAAGTGTTGGAGATCTTAATGGTCATATTGAAGAAATTTATTCTAATCAAAGTGTTGTAAGAGTATATAATGCTGTAGATAGTTCTAAGAAGGATTTTAATAGAATTAATAATGAACTTTTTGAAGCGGTTAGAAAAGGACAATTTTTATCTGGTCTTATGATGCCTATTATGAACTTTGTAGGTAATTTTGGTTATGTTGCGGTATGTGTTGTAGGAGCAATTTTAGTGATTAATACTAATATGGATTTTGGTGTTATTGTTGCGTTTATGCTTTATGTTAGATTATTTACAGGTCCGCTTAATCAAATAGCGCAGAGTATGAATAGTATTCAATCTGCGGCTGCGGCGGGAGAGAGAGTATTTGAGTTTTTAGAAGAGGAAGAACTTGCAAGTGAAGATAATATTACTGAAAGATTACTTAGAAAAGATGCTAGGGGTAATATAATTTTTGATAATGTTAAGTTTGGTTATAATGATGATAAATTAGTAATAAAAGGATTTAGTGCGAGTATTAAATCTGGTAATAAGGTAGCGATTGTTGGGCCAACTGGTTCTGGAAAAACTACTATGGTTAATCTTCTTATGAAGTTTTATGATATTAAGTCTGGAGATATTATTATAGATGGAAAATCTATTAAGAGTTTATCAAGAGAAAATGTTCATGATTTATTTTGTATGGTTCTTCAAGATACTTGGGTATTTAATGGAACTGTAAAAGAAAATATCAAATATAATAATGAACAAATTTCAGATGAAGAGGTTGTTAATGCTTGCAGAGTAGTGGGTCTTGATCATTTTATAAGAACTTTACCTAATAATTATGATACGGTTATTAATGATAATGAAAGTATATCAGCTGGTCAAAAGCAATTATTAACTATAGCAAGAGCATCTCTTGAAGATTGTCCATTTTTAATACTTGATGAAGCAACTAGTAATGTTGATACTAGAACTGAGGAATTAGTTCAAATTGCGATGGATAAACTTACTGAAGGAAGAACTTCATTTATTATTGCGCATAGGTTATCAACAATTAAAAATGCAGATTTAATTTTGGTTATGAAAGATGGAAATATTATAGAGCAGGGTAATCATGAAGAATTGATCAAAAAAAATGGGTTTTATGCTGAACTTTATAATTCACAATTTCAAAACTAGATTACAAAACTATTATCTATTTGATAGTAGTTTTTGTTTGTTGTATAATTTAAGTATGAGAAATATAATTGATATGTTAAATGATAGTAAAGATGTTGTATATAAAAGTTTTAACAGTAAACTTATTCCTAATATTGATAAGGACGGGATTATTGGAGTAAGGGTTCCTGATATTAGAAAGATTGCTAAAAAAGTTAATAATTTAGGAATTGGTGATGAGTTTTTGAATGATTTACCTCATAGTTTTTTTGAGGAAAATATGGTTCATGCGATTTTGTTAAATGATTTACATGATATTGAAACTTTAATTAATTATCTTGATAAGTTTTTGCCTTTTGTTGATAACTGGGCTGTATGCGATATTATTAAGCCGAGGATTTTTAAAAAGTATCCTGATAAAGTTTTTGATAAGATTAATGAGTGGGTTAATAGTAAGAATGAATATACTGTTAGATTTGGAGTTGTTTGTTTGCTTAATTTTTTTCTTGATGATTTGTTTACTGATAAAATTAATGATATAGTTGTTAATATTCATAGAGAAGAGTATTATATTAATATGGCTATTGCTTGGTATTTTAGTTATGCTTTAATTAAACAATATGAAAGTACAATTAAGATATTTGAAAATAGGGTTTTAGATAAATGGGTGCATAATAAATCTATTACCAAGGCTATTGAAAGTTATAGGGTTAGTGAAGAAGTCAAAAATTATTTAAAAGGTTTAAGGATTAAGTAGGTGAAGTGATGATTTATAGAAGTATTGAAGAAATGAAAGAAAAGAATAAAGACAATAGAAATGATGTTAGAAATGAATATAATGTTTCTAGAGAAAAAGATAATAAAAAATTTAGAAGAATATTTTTCGGAGTTATTTTTTCTTTGTTATTTTTTATAGTTTTTGTGAAGATATTTTTTGGCGAGATTCTTATACCTTATGGTGTAACTTTTAATGGAAGTAAGTTATATAAAGTGTATGTTAATGATTCTCATATAACTGTAGGTTATGAAAGTAAGCATAAAATTCCAATTATTCCATTTAGTTTATTTTTACAAACTAGTGATTTTGGCAGTTATTTTGGTTCTAATTATGGTTCTAATGATGTAGAGATATATTTAGGGGATAAGTTTGTTTTAGATGTTCAAGCTTATGAGTGTTTTGCTAAAGTGAAGGATGTTAAAAAAATGAAAGTTAAGTGTTCTTCTGATGTAAGGATTCTTGAAGAAGTAGATGGTAATTATGATTTAGAAATTATTAAGCTTGATAAAAAAAATGTATATAAATATTCTAATGATTTTAAAAATGATATAGGTGAGTATTTTGATGAGAAGGGGCGTTATGTTGTTTATATAAATGATAGAAATAGACGTACTCATACTCAGGTATATTTTTATGTTGATGTTGTTTGATTGTTGATAAGTTTGTGGTTATTAACAATGGAAAGGTTATGATGGGAAATAAAATAAGAGATTTTTTTGATTATATTTGTAATTTTGAATATGGTTGGCAAGATAAATACGGAAATATGCATGATAGAATAGATAAAAGTTATTATGATATTTTTGTGTTTAGAAGTGTTTTTGATGTTAAAAAAAGTAATGTTGGGGTTTGCTGGGAAATAGTAGAGATTGAAAGAGAGTTTTTTAATAATAATGATATAAATCATAAAATTATATTTGTTTTATATAATGATATTGGTTATCATAGTCATACGTTTAGTGTTTATGAGTATATGGGGAAGTATTATTGGTTTGAGGCAGTACTTAAAGATTACAAGGGTATATATGAGTTTAATAGTTTAAATGAACTACTTGATAATGTTAAAGATAATTTTAAATATATAAAACTTAGTGAAAAGTATGATAAAAATAAAATAGAGTTTTATGAATATGAAAAGCCTTTGGATATATCTTCATGTCAAGATTTTTATGATTATTGTATGAAATCAAAAAGATTATAGTAGATATTTTATTTTAAATATGTTAAAATATAGTAGATTTAACGGGGAAGGAAAGAGATAATATTACTTTTACAAGAGAGTTAGTGGTTGGTGAGAACTAATTAAAGGTATATTTGAAGATGGTTCTGGAGTTAAAACGCGTTACTTGCGTTATAAGTAAGAGATGATTAAAATCATGAATTAAGGTGGTACCACGGCAAGAAGTCGTCCTTTGTTTATGGTTTTTTATTTTTAAGGAGGAAAGTATGGAAAAAAAGAAATTTTATTTAACAACACCTATTTATTATCCAAGTGCGGAGTTTCATATAGGACATTGTTATACAACTATTATTGCTGATAGTATTGCAAGATATAAAAGACTATCTGGATTTGATGTGTTTTTTCAAACTGGTACTGATGAACATGGTCAAAAGATTGAAAGAAAAGCTATGGATGCGGGAGTAAGTCCTAAAGAGTATGTTGATAAGATTATTTTGAATGCTAAGGATTTATGGAAGTCTCTAGGAATATCTTATGATTATTTTATTAGAACATCTGATGAGGATCATAAAAAAAGAGTTCAAGAAATATTTAAAAAGATGTATGATAGTGGAGATATTTATAAGAGTGAGTATAAAGGTCTTTATTGTACACCATGTGAATCTTTTTGGACTGAGGCTCAACTTGTAGATGGTAAGTGTCCAGATTGTGGTAGAGATGTTGAGGAGGCACATGAGGAAGCATATTTCTTTAAACTTTCTAAATATCAAAAGAAGTTAGAAGAGTTTTATGAAGCTAATCCTAATTTTTTACTTCCATTATCTAGAAAGAATGAAATGATTAACAATTTTATTAAACCAGGACTTGATGATTTATGTGTGTCAAGAACATCATTTACTTGGGGAATACCTGTAAGTTTTGATGAAAAACATGTTGTTTATGTTTGGGTTGATGCTTTATCAAATTATATTACTTCTCTTGGTTATCCAGAAGAAAGTGAAATGTTTAAAAAGTTTTGGCCTGCTGACTTACATTTAGTAGGTAAAGAAATTGTTAGATTTCATGCGATTATATGGCCTGCGATGCTTATGAGTCTTGGTATTGAACTTCCTAAGTGTGTGTTTGGTCATGGATGGTTAATTATTGATGGAGGTAAGATATCTAAGTCAGTAGGTAATTATAAAGATCCAAGGGAATATATTAATGAATATGGAGTAGATGCGGTTAGATATTTTGCTTTACGTGAAGTTCCTTTTGGTAATGATGGTAATTTCTCTGAGGATGCTTTGATCGCTAGAACTAATGCTGATCTTGTAAATAATCTTGGTAACCTTGTTAATAGAACTATTGCGATGGTTAATAAATATTTTGATGGAATTGTTAGTAATCCTGGGGTTAAAGAGGATGTTGATGACGCTTTAGTTGTATATGCGAATGAACTTAAAAAATTAGTTGATAATAAGATGAATAGTTATAAAGTAAATGAAGCTCTTGAAGATATTTTTGAACTTTTAAAAAGAGCAAATAAATATATTGATGAGACTACTCCTTGGATTTTAGCTAAGGATGAAACAAAGAAAGATAGACTTGCGAGTGTATTATATAATTTACTTGAAAGTATAAGAATAGCATCTGTTTTATTAAGAGCATTTATACCTAGTACTAGTGATAAGATATTTAATATGCTTAATACTAGTAAAATAGATTTTGAGTCTCTTAGTTTTGGAAACTTAGAAACTGAAATTAAACTTAATGAGTCTGAAATATTATTTAATAGAATTGAAAAATAAACACTTCGGTGTTTTTTTGTCTTTAAAAATATAGATAATTATGATAAGATTATATTGTGATAATTTATGGAATATGATAGGTTTTCTTTTAAAATTAATATAAAACAAAAAGTTGAGTATAATAAATTACTTTTAAAAGATGTTAATGATAATATTTTAGATAATTATGAAAGAATAATATATGGGGATAAGAGTGAATATGAAAAAGTTTGTTTAGAGTTGGAAACGATTTTAAGTTATTGTAAAAAAAGTGATGCTTTGATTGTTTTTTTAATTAATTATTTATTAGATTATATTTATAAGAATAAAGAAATAGATAATAACAGTATAAACAGATTTAAACAATTAATTTGTGTATTAAATATACATTATGGTATGGATTATGGATTTTATAAAACTGTTAAATATTTAGATAATAATTCGTTGGAAATTATTATTTCAAAGATTAACAAGTATTTTTTATAATCTTGAAGGGAGAAAAATAAAAATGGAAAATTATAATAATAATGTAAATATTGAAAAATTTAAATATTTTTTAACAAGAAATATGGATTATTTAAATCTTGAAAAAACTAAAGTTGAGGAATTTATTTTTTCTTTGAATTATTATGTTGAAAGGTTAAAAAATTTTATAGAAGATCCACAATCTATCGATGCTGATATGTTATTTGGAGATGATATGAGTTTTATTAGAGAAGAAATATCAAATTATAGTTTATCTATTGAATCTAAAATTTTCAGTAAAGCAAATTATACGAATCAAGTTGCATATGCTAAGTATTTGATTTTTGCATTTACTAATCATATTATTCAACCATATAAGATTTGTAAACATATTATTTCTAAATGTTCTGAGGTTTTAGAAATAATTAAATATAAAGATAATAAATTAGATTTTCCTATTGATAGTCAAGAAAAATATGATTTAATAGATGATGTAGTTAAATTTTTTTCTAGAAAAAAATTACTAGATTTAGATTTTGATGAATTGGATTTTAAATTTAAATTTAATACTGTGCAATCTTTTATGTTAGAGTTGGCTTCTCTTGATTTAAATGCCAAAAAATATAGAGATAAATTATTTGAAGAAAAGAAGAGAAAAATTGCCAAAAGAAAAATAAGAAGAAATATTGAAAAACAAGTTATAGAAAAAGACCAAGATAAAAGTGAAATACAAATAATTGATTTAGAAAAAGAAATTGAATATTTTAAAAATAAACTAGGTGATATTTTAATTAAATATAAAAATACAATTGATCATGATTATTCTGAAGATATTGATGATGGATTTGAAATCATAAAAAATGAAAGTAGTGAAGAAAAAGATTATTTTTTATCTTCAAAGTTAGATGTATGTTTAGGAATTGTTATCAAAGATATTGAGTTTATGTTATCTAATAACTTTGAATTAACAAATGAATATTATTATAAATTGAAAAAGGCTTTTGATACGTGTGAGGTTCTTCTTCCTATTAAGGATTTTGATATTGAGCATAATGACGAATTAAATAAAGCACAAGAATCGATTAATAATTTTTATAATTTAATAAGTGAAGAAGAAAGAAATATTCTTATTTCTATTTATGAACATATATCTAATATTAATTTTGCATCTAGTGAAAATATGAATGATGAAAATACTAATATTTCATTTAATTCTGACGATATTATTGATGATGAAAATAATATATATTCTTCTAATGAACAGTATAGGAAACAAGAAATGTTGATTAAAGATTTTATAAGTAATGTAAGTGGCATTAACACAAAGATTGATTATAATTTTTATAGAATGTATGAGTGTATTGTAAATAGTGAAAAATATTTAAAAGAGTATGATAGTGAAGTAGATTTAAATAATAGAAAATATTGTTTAAAAGAAATAAATCTTTTGATAAAGAATTATTCTGATTTACTAGAGATTAAACAAATTATTGAAACTAGAAATAATGTTAGAAATGATATTTATTATTTATATTTAGATGATGGTGTCAGTAGTATGATTGAATATATATTGGATGATAAAAAACATATAAATATTGATAGAAATTTTAGCATTGTTAAAGGTCTTGTTAATAAGATTAGGAATTTAAGTGATGTAGATATTCATCGTATATCTGGGGAAGTTCTTGGTTCTTATAATAATGGAAGTGTTAGAAGAAATAGAGATGGTAATTATAGGATAACTTTTATACATATAAATAGATTGGGAAAATTAAATATTGAATTAGAAAGAAGTTGTTATATTGTTATAGCCTGTGGGTTTAAAAAAGCGGATAAGACAATATATGATTTTACTAAGAGTAGAAAAGTAACAAACGCACTTGAAGATTTATATATATATATAAAAAGAGAGAATGATAAAATAGATGCAGAGAATTTAACTGAAGAAGAAAAGAAATCAAAAATCAAAAGTTTTATATCTGATATAGTTACTGCTAATAATAAAAAATTCGAAGAAGATTTTGAAACGGAGATAGAACATCGTTTGAGAGGTGAGGATAATGACTGGGATGAAGAAACAGTTAATAGACAAATTTAGATTAATGCTTGCAGCTAATAGTAAATATTATGATATGTTTGATGATTTAAATTATTTGTTATATAGTATAAAAGATGCTCCTTTTAATTTGATTGAAATAGAGAAAAAATATTTGCCTTATGTAGAGAATAATTTAAGTGATGGTGCAAAAGAGTTTGTTAAAGACACAAAAAGTGTACTTGATGTTTTTGAGAAAAGCAAATACTATGATTTGCCAAAAGAGGTTGTAAATAATATAGTTCAAAACGTTTATTTTTCTGAAGTAATGGAAAAACTTGATAGATTTTTATTACATTGCAGTCAAAGAGAAAAAATAGAAGAAGTTATTACTTATTTAGAAAATTTAAAAGAAAATGAATATTTAGAAATTGAAAAAATTAAAATGATTTTAATTAATGATTTAAAATTTGACTGTAGAGTAAAAAGTGATATATTTTTATTAATGCCTAAATATAATATATTTGTTAGTAAAAATATTGAGAATATGTATGATAAAGAGATGTTAGAGATAGATATTATATCCAATGAAGAACTTATAGATATTTTTAAAGAATATGGTTATAATTTTTTGTTAGTTTCGGAGAAGATGAGGGAATATGCAAAAATATATGGTGATTTAGATAATATTCGTTATATGTTTGAATTTTTTAAGGACAATAATGTCAAATTCAGTGAAAATGATGAGAAGTATTTATACATATTATTTAAGTCAGATGAAGTATGTATTAACAATTTAAAAAGCATTTGTGATGATTATGGATTTGAATTAAATAGCTTGCTTAATAGAACACCTTCTGTATTCTGGGATAGTATTAAAAGAGATAAAGTTAATAGAAAACCTGGACCTCCGAGACCTGGTGGTGATGAAGTTTCATTATCTGGTTCTAATGGGGATTTTAAAAAAAATGTTGAACTTATTAAATCTTTAGGATATCCTGTTAAAGAATCTTATGATAAGTGTTCATCTGTGTTTGTTTGTTCTTATAGGAAATTAAAAGGCAATGTAGATGATTTGATTAGATATGGAATTGATCCAAACAATTTTTCTAAAATTATAAAATTGACTGGATTAACAAGTAGTAATATATTAAATACTATAGATAGGTTTATAGAACTAGGAGAACTTGACTATTTGTTTGATAATACTTCTAGGTTAGCTTTGGATTGTAATCATGTTATATTTCATAGACTTTATAAGGTTAAAAAGCATAATATGGAAAATCCAACGAACCCAATTGACTATAAGAATATCTCTAAAACGGGTTCTATTAGTTATAAATCTTTTATTACTTCTTATCATGATACAACTTTAAAAATAAATAATGATAATAAAAATTTAGTAAATAATTTTGTTGAACCTTGTGTTTTATTTGATGAAGATAAAGAAAAGGTTATAAGAGCTCTTGATGAAGGAAAAAATGATGACAAAGATCCTTTAGAAATGTCAGATATTAAGTTTTTAGAAGAAAACTATAAAGTTAATGATTTAGTTTATAGTGTTTGTGGATTTACTTTTTCTAGGTTAAAAGTTCTAAGGTTATATTCTTCTCTTGAAAATGTAGATATTGATTTAGATGATTTATTATTTTACTGTTTAACATATAATTCTATGTTAACTAAGGAAGATGTGGAAGTTATCAAAAATGAAATTAATTTAAAAAGAAAAGGGGATTTATTATTATGAATTTTTTAGATTTAGATAGTAATAGTCTATATGTTTATGATAAAATCAAAGAAATTTATGGGGATGGATTTTTAAGTGATTTATATTTAAATAAGAGTAATATTAAAAGTGTTATTTCTTATTTAAAAAGTTTGGGTATTAAATGTATTAATGAATTATTAATTTATAAAATAGATGTATTTTTTAAAGATGTTGATTTTTTAGAATGTGAGATTAAAAAATTCGATGTTAGTGAGTTTGTCAATTTAGTTAATGATGATTATTTTATGATTGATAATTATTTATTTTAAGTTTATTAAGAAAGTGGGATTTATTCTTGCTTTTTTTGTTTTTTATAGTTTATAATTGATGTATGAAAAGAGTTAAAGAAGTAATATTGTTAATTGGATTATTTATTATAGTTATTATTTTAATTTTGTTATATTTCATTGGTAGATATAATTATAATAAGATTATGGATAAAACAACTGAACTTTATAATGTGGTTAGTGAAAATAAAGTGGGTGTTTATTTTTATAAGAATGGTGTTTTGTTTGATGAAAATAATAATATAGTAAATTCTTCAATATATTTTGATGCTGAGGGAAAGATAGGTAAGGATAAGTATGGGCATATATCTATTAATTTAAAGTATGGTGAAAAGTACATATGTAAGAGTGCTCTTGGAGATATTACATATTCTAAGAAATGTAATGGTTATGATATAGATGTAGAAATGGCAAGGAATAATTATCAAATATCTTTTAGTTTTAATAAGGAAGTTGATGGTTATAAAATTTCTAGTAATGATGATTTTGCTGGTGAGTTTTTGAAATTGAATATTGGTGATGAAAACTTTGTTCTTAATTTGAATCATGCTGGTACATATTTTATTTGGTTTAAGGATAAGTATGGTAATGTGAGTGATGGTATTAAATATAATGCTGAGTGTTTAAATGTAGTTAAGGAAAAGTATTCTAGTGATGTTTTATATTGTACTGGCTCTGTTGTTAATATTGGAGAAGAGAGTTTTATTGTTATTAGAGATGAAGGTGGGTTTGTTGATTTAATGAGTTATAATGCTTTGGATGAGAAGATGGCTCATTGTAGTTTATCTAATGATGGAAGTTGTTATTATGTGAGTGATGATGATAAGTTTGAGTATAGTTGGGGTAATTCGAGTATTAATAAGTATTTGAATGATGTATATTTTTCTAATCTAAGTGATGAAATTAGAGGTATGATTGTTGAAAGGGATATTTGTAATAATTATTCTGGTGTTGGTGGATGTGATAATGGAGATGGATGTGGTGGATTTAAAAAAGAAGTTATTGAAGAGAATAACTGGGTATGTAGAGACTATGTTAAAAGTAAGATTAGATTAATTTCATATGATGAATATGTGTATTTGATTGAGAATAGTAAAAATAAGATTACTTTTAATGATTATTTTCATATGATTAATTCTAGTAATGATAGTATGAAGAATCTTAGTGTTTTATTTAATGGTGATGTTTATACTAAAGAGAAGAGTATAAATAAATTATCTGTAAGAACTGTTTTTACAATTAAAAAGTAATTGAAAAACAGTTTTTTGTATGTTAAAATTATACTAGTAATAGTAGAGGAGATTTTATTATGGAAGAAAGATCTGAGTTTAGTAATGAAAATAATTTAAAATATGATTCTTTTGAGGAAATTAAGAAAGATGTTAATGTTGATAATTATAAGGAAGAGGAAAGTAATAAGAAAAGAAGAAGAATTATTTTGCTTTTGTTAATTTTGTTATTATTGTTGTTTATTTTTTTAGGTTATAAGTGTACTGGTGGTTGTTTGTTTTGTAATAATAAAATTACTATGAATATAGATATTGATGATGATGGAGAGCCTGAGCTAAATTTAGATTTTGGTAGTGGTGAGTGTAAGGTAAATTGTACAAATGATAATAAAAAGCCTCAAATAAATGTTGATTTTGGTGAGGACAATATTCCGCATTTTAATATTGATGATGATGGAGATGGAAAAGCTGATAAGAATCTAATTAATCAAGATATTAATGGTGATGGAGTTTGTGATTTAAACTGTGATACAGATGATGATGGATGGCCTGATGAGAATATCGATTTAAATGGTGATGGGAAATGCGATTTAAACTGTGATACTGATGGAAATGGAAGTTGTGATTTGAATTGTGATTTGAATGATGATGGAAAACCTGATACTAATATAGATTTTAATAATGATAAAGAACCACATTTTAATATTGATGATGATGGAGATGGAAAGATAGAAAAAAATCCAACAAATCAAGATAAAGATAATGACGAAGTTTGCGATTTAAACTGTGATACTGATGATGATGGATGGCCTGATGAGAATATTGATTTAGATGGCGATGGAAAATGCGATATTAATTGTGCTGGAAAATGTGATGTGAATTGTGACTTAGATGGCGATGGAAAGTGTGATCTAAATTGTGATATGAATGGCGATGGAAAATGCGATTTAAATTGTGATTTGGATGGAGATGGAAAGCCTGATACTAATATTGATTATAATAATGATAAAGATCCACATTTTAATATTGATGATGATGGAGATGGAAAGGTAGATAAAAATCCAACAAATCAAGATAAAGATAAGGATGGAGTTTGCGATTTAAACTGCGATACTGATGATGATGGATGGCCTGATGAGAATATTGATTTAGATGGGGATGGGAAATGCGATTTAAACTGTGATACTGATGGAAATGGAAGTTGTGATTTGAATTGTGATTTGAATGATGATGGAAAACCTGATACTAATATTGATTATAATGACGATAAAGAGCCACATTTTAATATTGATGATGATGGAGATGGTAAGATAGAAGAGAATCCAACAAATCAAGATAAAAATAAAGATGGAGTATGCGATTTAAACTGTGATACTGATGATGATGGATGGCCTGATGAGAATATCGATTTAAATGGTGATGGGAAATGCGATTTAAACTGTGATACTGATGGTAATGGAAAGTGTGATTTGAATTGCGATTTAAATGATGATGGAAAACCTGATACTAATATTGATTATAACGACGATAAAGAACCACATTTTAATATTGATGATGATGGAGATGGAAAGGTAGATGAAAATCCGACAAATCAAGATAAAAATAAAGATGGAGTATGCGATTTAAATTGTGATACTAATGATGATGGATGGCCTGATAAAAATATCGATTTTAATGCTGATGGTGTATGTGATCAAAATTGTGATATCGATGTTTATGAAGGCGAAGAGTATGTGCTTAAGTTTTCAGATGGTTTAGATATGAATCAGCCTAATATTACTCCTGGATGGAAAGGTAGTAAAAATTTTACGATTACTAATAAAACTGATGAGGCTCAAACATTTAAGTTAGAATGGATAAATGTTACTAATACGTTTACTGAAGTTAATAATTTATATTATAAAATTACTAGGGATAATAATGTTGTTAAAGATTCTCTTAGAACTCCGTATAATTCTGCGGTAATTCTTGATAATATTACTATACCTGCTTATAAAAGTTATGTTTATACTTTTGAGTTTGAGTTTAAGGAAACTAATGTAAATCAAGATGTTGATAAAAATAAATTATTTGATGGAACTATTAAAATTACTGTTTATTAAAAAAAGTCCTAGATTTTAATTATTGAAGTTGTAAGATAAAAGTAGACAGAAAAAAACTGTTTACTTTTTTGTTATAATAAAATAAGGAGATGATATCAATATGGCTAGTAAAGGTCAAAAGTTTAAACATTGGTCAAAAGAAGCAAAATTAAGAATTGTAAAGAAAATCGTAGAAGAAGGAAAATCAAGTTATGCAGTAGCCAAAGAAGAAAATATCTTATCAACAGGTATGATTAGAC
>JAFQID010000024.1 GCA_017397685.1 Bacilli bacterium
AGAATTTATTGACGATATTGTTTATGATAATAATTATTTACGTCCAAGTTATGCATTAAATTATAAAACCCCAAATGAGTATAAATCTCATTTAGGGTTTAACTAGAACTTTTTGTGTCTACTTTTTATTGACAAGTTCATTTAATAAATTCAGCTTTTATTTATTATAATTTTTACATATTAGATTAAAAGTATCAAAAGCAGAATTAAAATGTTGTTTAAAAGTTGCTTCCCACATAGCATTTCTATAAAATGAACTTGTAATGTAAAATGCTATTACTTCTGGTACAACATATTCTTCCAGATAATTATCATAGTTTTCATAAAAAGGATCAATAACCTTTTCACATTCTTCATCACTTATATCTTCGTCTGTACATTTCCTTAACATAAACACCTCCGTATGTATTAATCACTTAATTAATAAAAAAAATCAAGTATAAGAATCTATTTAGTATTAAAAGACAATGTTTGTGTGATATAATTATATACGGGAGAATCCTAGAGGAGGTCTGCGATGAAATTTGAAACAATGAGTAAAGAAGAATTAATAGAATATATTAACAGTTTAAAAGATACTGAAACAGGTAAATACGGACTTGTATGGGATAATGAAAGAGAGCCTGAACAAATAGTAGAAGAATGCGACAAATATATTCCTATTTTAGAAGAAATAAAAGATAAAAATATAAAGGGTACAGGAGCAAATAATATCTTAATAGAGGGAGATAATTTTCATTCTTTAAGTGTTTTGAATTATACTCATAAAGAAGCAATAGATATCATATATATAGATCCACCGTACAATACAGGTAGTGAAGATTTTATGTATAATGATAAATATGTAGATTTAGAAGATGGATATAGACATAGCAAATGGTTAAACTTTATGAAAAAAAGGTTAAAATTAGCTAGAAATCTTTTAAAAGATGATGGTGTTATATTTATGTCCATTGGAGTTGATGAAATTGCTCAATTAAAATTGTTAGCTGAATCAATATTCGGTTCTAATTGTTTCTTAGGTATGGTAACAAGAAGAACTAAAACAACAAGTTTTAGAGGAAATTACTTTGCTCCACGAGTAGATTACGTTTTATGTTATTCAAAAACACCAAATATTCCTAAGTTTGTTGATGAGGTTGATGAATCACAATATAAGAAAGTAGAGGAAAGTGGTGCAAGAGCAGGAGAAAGATATAGGGATGATACAGCATTCTATCTTTCAACATTAGAAACACGACCAAATCAAAGGTATTATATTGAGTGTCCTGATGGAGAACTTGTTATTCCTCCCGGTGTATCATTAGCTACGAATCCAAAAGATGGAGAAAAGGTAGTTCCAAATAATGGTGACGGAGTTTGGAGATGGGAATGTGAACAATATAAAACTAAAAAAGATTTATTAGTATTTAAAAAAACAAAGACTTCTCCATTATTGAATCAAAACGGAGAAAAAGCAAAATGGAATATCTATACAAAGGTATATTTATCAGATAAACAAGCAGATGGAAACATTCCAACAGAGTTATTATTAGACTTTATAAACAGAGAGGGAACAAGAGAATTAAAACAATATGACATTGATTTTTCATTTCCTAAACCAACTAATTTAATAGAAGCATTAATTAAATATACAAATAAACCAAAAGATATAACAATTTTAGATTTTTTTGCAGGATCCGGAACAACAGGTCATGCTGTATTAAAATTAAATGCTAAGGACAAAGGAAATAGAAAATTCATCTTATGTACAAATAATGAGGGTAATATATGCGAAGAAGTTACTTATCCAAGAATCAGTAGAGTCATTAATGGCTATAAGAAAATGGAGCCTATAAGTGCTAATTTGAAATATTTTAAAACTGATTTTGTAGAAAACGCAAATAATAGAGATCAACTATATTATGATCTGACTGAGAAATGCATACCAATGTTAAGTATGAAAGAAGATTGCTATAAAAAAATTAAATCAACTGATGAATATCAGATATTTGCTAATAATGATGAAAGTAAAATAACGGCAGTTTATTTCAATCTATTTGGAAATAAAGAACAAGATTTTATAGATGAATTAAAGAAAATATCAGTACCTAAAGTTATTTATAAATTTTCATTAGGAGATTATATAGATCCTGAAATATTTAAAGATATCAATGATTATAGAATAGAAGCAATACCTTACAAAATAGTAGAAGTATATAGAAAATTAGTAAAGATGAGTAAGGGGGATAATTAATGAAAACGTTAATGACATATCAAGAAGAAGCTGTCGATAAGTTAAAAAAGAGAACAAAAGATTTTTTAGAAGAAACAGGTAATGAAACAATAGTATTTCAAGCCCCAACAGGAGCAGGTAAAACATTTATGGCTACCAAATACATGGAGGAAATAGTTAAAGAGGTTCACGATGACCTTTGTTTCTTATGGGTTAGCATTGGAAAGGGAGAACTTCATAAACAAAGCCTAAAAGCAGTAAAAAGGGAAATATCAAGTGAAATGACTTGTTCTTTACTTGAAAATGAATTCTTTGGATCTAGAAAAGAAATAGAACAAAATGAAATAGTATTTGCATCATGGCAAAAAATCAAATTAAAAGACAATGCTACAGGAGAATGGAAAGCTGTAGTAATGAAAGAAAAAGAATCAATCAATTTTATAGAAGTCCTAGAAAACACACGTGAAATAGGAAGAAAAATTATTTTGATTATAGATGAAAGTCATGCAGGTGCTAAAACAGAAAAATCTCTTGAACTAATTGATGAAATAATAAAACCTGAAATGACAATAGAGATGAGTGCAACTCCAATTGTAAACAAAAGTGATGCTAGAATAGAAGTTGATCCGTCTGATGTTATTGAAGCAGGAATCATAAAAAAGGAAGTTATAATTAATAAAGATATAGATTTGATCCCAAATGATGAATATGATTCACAACAATTAATTATGATGGCCACATATACAAAACGTGAAGCCCTAGCTGAAAAATATAAAAAGATTGGATCTAAGGTAAATCCTTTAGTCTTAATACAATTACCAAATAGCAATGCAGGAGAAGATATAAGAATAGAGGTTGAAAATTTCTTAAGAGAAAAAGGAATAACAGAAGAAAATGGAAAACTTGCAATTTGGTTGAGTGATGAGAAAGTAAACGATGAGTCAGACAAATTATTAGCTATAGATGGTCAAGTAGAATATTTGATTTTCAAACAGGCAATTGATACAGGATGGGACTGCCCAAGAGCTCAAATATTAGTGAGATTTAGAGAAACAAACAGTTTAATTTTTGAAATACAAACCGTAGGTAGAATCCTAAGAATGCCTGAAACATACCAATATGATGACCACGATCTAAATATAGGATATGTATATACAAATATTAAGAGTATAGAGGTAAAGAAAGAAACATATAATCCAAATATTATTAAAACTTGCATTGCAAAAAGAAGAGATATTTATGAACCACTAAAACTAAGATCATATTATAGACAAAGAACTGACTTCGGAGATGTTACAAGTGCATATACTGACTTTTTCTGCAAATCATTTGCTGATTATTTCATGATACCTGCAGATGAAGTAATGCAAGACTATTACACAAATATGGAAAAATTAAAACAATTTGGAATTAAAGAAGATTTTGATAAGATGGATTCCATTATTAAAAATGGAGTAATTGATTCTGAAACCATAGATAAAATATTAAATAATTCAATCAGCGGAGATACAATAAATGTTGAGATGAGTGGAGTAGACTTACAGTATGCATTTGAACAAATAATAAAAAATAATTTAAATGGATTAGCACCTAGAAGATCCATATCTACAGTTAAGTCAGCAATATTTTATGCTATGAAAAAATATTTAAATTTGAATACAGCTAGAGGTGGAATAATTTATATACAAAATTTAGTTGTAAAAAATGAAAATAAATTTGCACAAATAATCGATGAATCAATAAAGAAATATAAAGAATACCACGAGGAAGAAGTTGCTTCAAAGGATCAAGATAAATGGAATGATGAATGGGAGATAGAAGCAACAAAGAACTATAATCCACAAACAATTACAGAGTTAGATTCTAAATTATCTTTGTACCATCCACTATATGTAGCAGTGGATCAAAATGGAAAAGTAAATCAACTTGAAAAAGAATTTATTAAATATCTAGATGACCACAGTGAATACATAGAATGGTATTGGGAAAATGGTGCAGAACATATGGAAAAGAACTTCGGAATCAAAGTAGATAATAAGAAGACATTCCAACCTGACTTTATTGTTAAATTTAAGGATGGAAGAATTGGAATATTTGATACAAAAGGTGGTATGTTTAAAACCGATGATAAAGTAAAATCTAATGCATTACAAAGATATATAATTGAAGAAACATACAAAGGAAAGAACCTAATTGGTGGACTTGTTATTAAAGATTTTGATCACTTCAGAGTATTTATGAAAGATGGATATATTCCATTTGATAACAATCCTGAAGAGTGGGAATACTTTGATAATTTATTGAAATAGAACTTGAAAATGAGTTCTATTTTTTCTTGGGAACAAATGGGGAACAACTACATAGAACAAGATAGGTAAAATAGGGCTATTTACGAGAAATATAGCAAGTGATAAAACAATAATAATGAAAAATATGACAAAAAATCAGGGTATAATTTTCCCCCTGAAGAGAGCGAAACTCTTCTTTTTTTTAATATCAACTATAATAAAGTTTTGTTAAGAACTTTATTATTAATTATACACTCATAACCTTCGATATTACTTTCTCTAAACTTATTATTTAAAATTAATTCACTAATTTTTTCTTTGCTAAACCAGTCAATAAACTCTACCTCATCTTCTTGTATAGATATTTCATTAATATCTAAATCTTTCTTCAAATAAAACACCTTTTGAATATAATGTTCTTTAATAAAAGTATTTATTTCAACAACTTCATCTTTAGAAATATCAACGCCTAACTCTTCAGCAACTTCTCTAATTATTGTTTCTTTAAAAGTAGAACCATAAGTTACATGTCCACCAGTTGTAGCAAAAATACTTTTTCTAGAAGGAGAAGTTTTTTGAATTAAAAACTCACCATTTGAATTTTGAATAAAAATTATTGCAATACCTATTAAATTATCAGTTTTTACTCCTCTTATTCCTTTTTCATTTAATAAATTACCATCATTATCATATAAATTTAAATATTCCATTTTTTACTCCTTCTTAATACCATTTGAGTATAATTCTTATTTATATCTTCATCAATTTGTAATTCCATATCATTTGTTTGCTCTACAAGAGATACTAGCTTATCTACATTTATAGCTATAGTTGGAGATTTATTTGTTAATTGTTTCTCTTTTATATTAGTTAATTCTTTTTCATATTCTTCTTTTAATTTTTTTACGATAATAATTTCACTTTTCGTTTTATTAATTTTTTTCTTATATATTTGATTAACTACACCATAATAAATTGCTGTAGATCCAGAAATAATAGACGCGCAAATAAAACCTTGGCATCCAATATTTAAAGCATGTGTAAGAAAATTACCAGAAGATGTTATTCCACCATAAACAAAAGCACCAGCAGATATCAACAATAATATAATTGGCTGTGATGCTAACATTTTTTTTGATAAAAATACAACGCCTTCTTGATCAGATAAATTTCTTTTAAAATTTTCTAATTTATTATTAACAAGCTCTATTTTATTTTCTGAAAGTAAAACTTCTTGACAACCATTATCAAATGTTCTTTTAGAAATATTACCACTATCATCTATCACCGCAATAACTTTATCTGATAAAACAACAAACTTTCTATTCATTTCAAAACCACCTTATAAATATATAAATATTATATCATGCCGAGGACTATGTCCACAACCTAATTAAAGGACTGTCACCTGTAAATTACAGGTTACAATCCTCTAATTAGAAACTATTTATAAACTGTCCAACTTTCGGGGTTCAGTTCAGGGTTAGTACTTTTTTCATATATTTCTTCTGCTACTTTTTGTAGTTCTCTGACATTTAATGTTACATGAAAATCAAAGTTATAATCATTTTCATTACCATTCGGACAATCATAAAATTCTATATTATTATCACAACTTATATACCATCTGCCATGAGCTAATGAATTTCTAATTCTTTCTCGAGGAATTGATTGATTTTGAATAACAAGATATTCAACATTTGATAAATTATTAATTGCAAAATCAACATACATCATTAGAGGAAATATTAACCTGCTTTCGCTGTCTGTTGAGAAAATTGCAAGAAGTTGTTTTTGTGCATCAGTTTTCCAAATATCATTTATGCACGCAACTCTTCGAGCGGTCACATTTGTTTTTTGTGGTATTTCCTCTGAATTATAAAAACTTATTTTGTTAAGTTCAGTTTTAATATCCTCAAATTTCAAATCAAAATCTTGTATATACCATGCAGAGAACATATATTCATACATTTGTTGTTTATAATGGTACATTCCTAATGGTATTAATTTTGATAAACAATAATCTATCATATTATGAAAATAATTATCTCCTAATATTTCTTTTGATTTTTTCATTAAGTCACTTATAACTGATAAATATTCAGCCCCACGTTTTTGTTGGAATTCATCCAACGGAAATAATTTGACATTACATTTTTCGTTTTCAATAATGCTTTCTATTTCAGCCAATTTTGTTTTTCTTGATTGATCATCTATATCTTCTACACTTCCTATTTCAGATAACTTATCTAAAATTCCTATAGGAATCTTCTTATTAAAATAATAATGTCTAAATTTAACTTTTTTTATTTCTTCAGTAGGATTATTATTTTCTATATCAAAAGATCCATCATAAACAAAATCTGTCATTAATAAGTTTTGACCTGCATCTATCAATGACATATTTATTTTTTCTAATTGTTCCATATTTATTTTAATATGAAATGCGACAGGAATTTTTCTATTTCCATTCTTATCAACATAATCATTTAATGATAAATTCACTTCTAAATATCGTCCATTTTTTGATATTTTATATAATTCCTTATCCCCTTCACTATGATTAAATGCATTTCTTATAAACTTAATAATTAGTTTTTTACTAAAATATTTACTATCTTCTTTATTAACAAATATATCTTCTTTTATTTCATCAAATTGTAAATTATCTTCGGAAAGTCTATCAATTTGTAAGTCTTCACAATAAGAAAAAATTTTTAAAATATTATATAAACCATAGCACCTTACCATTCGTATAAAATACTCTCCATTATTATCATCAAATCTACCGTTTGACAATACATACTCTTGAAATAAACGTTGTACACTTATTTTCGGATTTATACGAATTAATTCTGATAAAATTGAATAATCACGTAAATATTTAGCTATTTCATTTTTTGTCATTGATATCATACTTATCACGTATAATCAATCTTATAGAAAAGTTTAATTAAATCTATTGATTGATTACTCCTTTCTTATTTATATTTTTTTATTATACATCTAGATGTATAATAAAAATCGCACTGTGGATTTGTATCTATATTAATACAGCC
>JAFQID010000003.1 GCA_017397685.1 Bacilli bacterium
ATCTCTAATATTTCTTCAAGTATTGCCTTTAATATATTCTTTCCTTTTTCACATCCAATAACACTTTTAAACACCCCATCAAGTCTACATGAATGTATATTTTTAACTCTAAAATTATTCATACTCCTCCTCCAACAAAAAGAAGTATAACAAACAAAAAACAACCTATCAAATCACCAAAATATAAAAATAATAACAAAAAAACTTTAAAAATAAAATTATTAACTAACAACGTTTCAATAATTACATTACTTTATTTCATAAAAAACTAAAAATGATATAATTTTAAAAAAATAAATAAAAAAATGTAAATAATTAAATCTACATTATACTTTATCAACTAACCATATCTCTAAGCATACCCTCTAACTTAAAATAATTATCATCACTTTCACTTACATATCTCATTACATATTCATTAATCCTTTTAAGACATTCATCTTTTTCATACTTATCATATGCTTCTCCCAAATATTTAACATAATTATCACTATTATAATCTATTTTTATTACTTCATTTCCATCAAGCACTACATAAGATATATTAAACGTTTCTAATTTTCTCTTTATCTTATATTCCATGTTCTTAACAGGAAAACCAACTCTTCCATTAATAATCTTATAATCAAATATATAATTCATTATTAAACTATCCTCATCATAAGTATAATAAAACAGTCCACTTTTAATAAATACTAAAAACTTTTTATAATCTTTTTTTAAATTAATATACTTATCAAATATACTTTTTTCAACCACAACTAACTCCTTCTTTAATTCACTATTACTCTTACTAAAATATCCCCTATAACTCCTAATAGACTTATAATATAAACTATAATTATTTTTCTTCTTTCCTCTTAAACTCTTTCTTATTCTTTTAATCGTAGAATTATTATACCTAATCAATAACCTACCATTACATAAACAAAACTTATAACCTAAAAAACTAAAACCACTATCTAAACAATATATCTTACTTTTATTATTTATATTTAATTTTTCTTTTTCTATTCTTTCTTTAAGCAATTTAAAATCATTAATTATTTTTTTCTTATCATGGCTTAATATTACTAAATCATCCATATACCTAATATAATATTTATACCCAAGTACTTCCTTAATATAATGATCTAAATCACTTAAATAAAATATCGCAAGAAACTGACTAGTCATATTCCCTATAGGTAATCCTTTACCAAACTTATAATTTGGAATATTTTTTATTTCTTTTATCAAATAATCGCTATTGCCATAATTTTTCACCTTTTTTATTTCTTCTTCTTTTATTCGTTCAATATCTTCATTAATATATTTACAATTAGTAGAATCAATAATTTTATAAATAATATCTAAAGCATCACTATCCTTAATCTTTCTTCTTAACTTATCTTTCAAAATATCATGGTCAATATTATAAAAATACTTACTTATATCAATTTTCAAAACATATATTTTCTTTTCCAACTTCCTAAGTTCATTAATATATTTAATTAACTTATCAAATGCATAACTACCACCCTTGCCTTTTCTAGTAGCTACATTAGTACTTATTAAATTATTATCAAGTACATCCAAAATATATCTACTAACTAAATGATTAATTAACTTATCTTTAAATCTTTCACTCATAATAAGTCTATACTTAGGCTCACGTATCAAAAATATATTGTATCTCCCAACTGTATATTTCTTATTATAAAGTTCCTTAGATAAATTACATATATTAGAGTGTAAACCTATCTCAAAATCAAGCACTTCTTTTTTATTATTAACACTCTTTCTCAAATCCTTATATACATTATAAATATTAGATATATCACATATATTATTATATAGATTTCCTTTTCTCTTCACCTAAAAGCCATCCTCCAACCATCTTATTCAAATTATCAATAAAACTCATAATAGCAAAATATCTTTTAGAAGTAATTATTTTCTTACAACTAACAATATTAATATAATAATCAATAAGTGATATATTTATAACAAGTTCCTTAATATGTTTAACTCTTATATTACCAACATTAAGTCTTGCCCTTAAACATTCCTCATGCAAGGAATACAAACATTTCTCAAGTCTAATCTTAAGAGCAAGCTCACTCTTAGGAAAAGATGAAAACACATAACTATCACAATACTTCATCAACTCTCGAATCTTACCTACTATTCTAAAATCTTCATTCTTCATTTTTGGCTCCTACTACAAAAATAAACACAAGCAAAGTATCGCACTGATACTGCTTGTGCTTATATATTTTTTTCACCATTATCATTAAACATTCACTTTTCAAATCTATTAATAGCTTACTAAGCGAAGCTAACAGAGGTGAAAGTTTTTAGTATGTACTCTCATAAAAGAATACATAGAAGGATTAAGTTTGTTTCCTTAAGGTCATATTACCATAACTTCTTATTACTTCCGTAATAAGGTCATATACTTCTTCCTATAACTAAGGAAATTGCCGGAACGAGCGCATTAGTGTTGTTCACATTGTTGTTGTTGAGGTTGCCAGTAGAGTTCACGTTGAACGAATTAGCATTGTCAGAATCCCAATTAGACGGACGATATCAACTTAACCCTAAATTAAATTTATATTAAAATTTAATTTCATGTTTTTTATTCGCCCAAGTGGAATAAAATCAATTTATTCCACTTGGGGATACAATATATTAATTTCTTCTTCTAGTTTTATCTTCTTCATAACCAAGTGCCTTTACATGCCCTATCGGGCATGGTCATTTGAAAGGGTTTTCAAATGACATTTCTTACGCTTTACGCCCCTAGCTTTCTACAACGTATGGATTTGTGTACGTTCCATCACCTTGTGCGTTAACCATAGTTTCCGCTTTTAAGGAAACTGCCGGAACGAGCGCACTAGTGCTGCTCACATTGCCGTCGTCGAGGTAGCCAGTAGAGTACACGTCGAACGAACTAGCATAGTCAGAAACCCAACTAGACGGACCTATTAGCCAATAATATCCACTTGTGTATAAGTAATATGATGTATTATCTACCAGAAAACCTCCAGCAAATGCTACTTCATCAGCTGTTAATAATGCAATTGGTTTAGAAAGTTTTCCATTTCCTCCCCATGTATCTCCACTTACTGTGTGTTTATCTTCTACACGCGCACATTTATATGTTGGTTGTGCATCACTTTTCACATTATAAGTTTCTACATCCACTAACCTATTAAAAACTCCATAATATGTATAACCATCCAAGCCTGTTACTGGATTACTCTTATCAGCACAATATGGTACGTTTGCTATTTGGTCTTCATAATCTTCTAGTCCACTTGATGTATACCATGCATCTATAGTTGTTTTAGCATTACTTTCCCCAGTTCCATCTTCCCATATGTATTCATTATATTTTTGGTCATCATACTCTTCATAAAATTGATAATTCGTATTATTTATCTTTACCTCTGTTCCTGTAACAGGACATGTTCCATTTTCATATGTTCCATTATATCTTAGTCTTACTGATCCATCTTCATTTGTTCTAACTATTCTCCAGCAGTATCCTCCAAATATTACATTGTTGTTTTCTACTGCTCCCCTATAGTAATATACTCTTTCACCTTCTCCATTGTTGTCAAGATCTTCTGTAACATCAATTCTACTTGTATAATAAAGCCCATTTGTTATTTGAGATTCATCAGTTAATACACTTTCAGACAAGATGTCAAGAGAATAACCTTCTGATGTATAAGCAAAATTAATATTTTCATCACTACTTGGTAATTGTGCTGTTATTATTTTACAATTTAAGTTATTACTTGATGCTGTGCATCTTTCATACCATTTTTTTACTTCTGCCACATTTATTTTTGTACTAAAATGTTTTCCTTGATTATAATTTTGTGCTGCATTCATTTCTTTAAATGTAAAGGTAAATGTATATTCATGTGTTATTGAACTTGCTATTGATATTTTACTTGTTATTACGCTATCCGTTGCCAATATTGAATAAGGTACTACTTGATCTGATATTCCATTACATGTTCCACTAACCTCTCCTTTATTCGTAGAACTTACATAACCAGTATAACTAGTACATGTATAAGATACTACTAATTCATCTTTTGTTATTTCATTTATTAAATCTTTATATAATAAATCATATTCAGTATCTAATGTTCCAATATTTTTTACACTTACTACCTTAGTAACACTTTGTCCTGGATATGCTCTTG
>JAFQID010000025.1 GCA_017397685.1 Bacilli bacterium
ATGACAATAATTATTTGCCATTTTTAATACCTCCTTAATATGACAAATAAATTGCTTAGGAAGTATTATAATGTATTTCAAATATAAGTGCACATGTTTTGTGCACTTTCATAAATAATTAACAAAATGAATAAAGAACAAAACTATAATCAAGGAAAACATTTTAGTACAAAAATAAATATAGTAGAATATAAACCTAAATGGTATGATTTATGTACAGCTTCAAGTAATAATTTAAACTGTAAAATTATAACTGCACAGACTCCAAATAGTGATGAAAATATAGACTTTGCACAAATATCTAGTGATACAAATGGAAATGGACTTTATTATACATCCAATCTTGATTTAACCGAAGATTATAATGGGGATGGTACTGGAGATAGAGTATATTATTATAGAGGAGCTGTAGAAAACAATAATGTAAGATTTGGAGGTTTTTGCTGGAGAATAGTTAGAACAAATGAAGATGGTTCTGTTAGACTAAGATATAACGGAACATATGAAAATGGAACATGTCCTGTTACAGGAACAGAAGTAAAAATAAATAACTCTAATTATGCATTTTATGGAAGCATTAATAATGAAAAATATAATGAATACATATGGGAAGATGGAACTGGGGAAAGTAATGCTAAAACACAAATAGATGCATGGTATACATCAAGTGGATTAGTTAATTATGCTAACCAAATAGCTAATGTACCATATTGTGCAGATAAGAGTAATCCAACCGTACCAACAACTGGAGATTATACAGCATATACATTTTATGGAGCAGCGAATAGATTAACAGATATTACTTATACTAATGATACATTAGCACCAAAAGGAGAAGTAAATCCAACATATAAATGTGCTGACATAGAAGATAAACATACGGTAGCAGGAGATAGTTGGGGAGGAAATGGAAAACTATCAAAACCAATAGGACTTCTAACAGCAGATGAAGTAGCATTTGCTGGAGGAAGATGTTATCAAGTTTATGGTTCATCAGATAATACAACATATTACTTATATACAAGTGCTGTTTATTGGACAATTAGTCCGTTCTATTGGACTGGCTCTCGTGCTCTTTCGTTCTTTGTGGCTTCTCCGGGCTACCTCAGCGGCTACCGTGTGAGCGATACTCACGGGCTCGTGCCTGCAGTTTCCTTAAAAGCGGAAACTATGGTTAACGCACAAGGTGATGGAACGTACACAAATCCATACGTAGTGGAATAAGCAATATAATTGACTAATAATATAGTAAATGATAAAATGACTTTAATAGATTGCTATTAAAGTTTTTTAACTTTAAAAAGAAAGGAAAATATTATGACACTTGTAATAATGGCCGCTGGAATGGGAAGTCGTTTTGGTGGATTAAAACAAATTGAACCAGTAGGAAGGAATAATGAGTTTATCATAGATTATTCTATTTATGATGCACTAAAAAATGGATTTAATAAGGTTGTATTTATTATCAAAGAAGAAAATTATGACTTATTTAGAGAAACCGTAGGTAAACGTATTGAAAATATAACACAGGTTGAATACGTATTTCAAAATAATAATAACTTACCAAGCAATGCTTGCATTCCAATTAATAGAACAAAACCACTAGGAACCGCACATGCAATTCTTTGCGCAAAAGATATTGTTAAAGAAGATTTTATGATAATAAATGCAGATGATTTTTATGGAGAAGATGCATATAACGTAGCAAGTAATTTTCTAAAAGAAAAGCATAGTGAAAATGACTTTGCATTAGTGGGATATAAATTAGGAAACACAGTATCAGAAAATGGATCTGTTAAAAGAGGAGTATGTAAAAGTAAAGACGAATATATAACAAACATCATTGAAAGTAAAATAGAAAAAGAAAATGATAAATATATCGCTTACCCATTAAATAATGATAATAGTTTTGAAGTATTTAATGATACCTTAGTGTCTATGAACATGATAATATTTACTCCAAAAATATTTGAGTACATAGAAAAGAAGTTTAAAGAATTTTTTGATAAAAATAAAGAAAATTTGGAAAAAGCAGAATTTTTAATACCACAGGTCGTAGATGAATTATTAAACGAAAATAAAGTAACAGTAAAAATGTTATCAACTAACGCTATATGGAAAGGTATAACGTATTACGAAGATAAAAAAGAACTTGTTAATTCAATAAATGAATTAATTGAAAATAAGAAGTATCCAGAAAAATTATGGAATTAAAGTTATAAAAAAATAAAAAAAGTAACTACTACTACTAGAGAAAGAGGATAATATGAATAAAAAATTATTAATCGGTATAGTAGTAGTTTTATTATTAAGTGTAGTAGGATATTCTTTTGCATTCTTTACAGCTAATATAACAGGAGAAGGACAGGAGAATATTGTAACAGCCGGAACACTACAGCTTGTGTATAAAGATGGCCAGGAGTAAAATTATCAAATGAAGCACTAGTTGAATTAAATACAGATGGATCATATAATAACCTATATATCATATTAAATTAATTATGTTTTTTTGCTAAGTTTTTAACACTAAAAAAAAATATAACATAAAAAAATGTACCAAAAAATACCAAAAAAAACATTTTTGGTATTTTTTTAAATTTATTATTTACATTTTAATTTTTTACTCTTATAATATTAACTCATAAAGGAGGACGAAATGATCAAAAGTAACCTACCAGTTATAATTTTGAAAGACCTCACTTTACTACCATATCAAGAAGTAAGGGTAGAACTAAAAAGTGAAATAACAAAAAAAGTTATTAAAATTTCAAAACAATATCACGATAGCGAAGTAATGATTGTTTGTCCTTTAGAATCTTTTGAAGAAAACGTTGAAGCATCAGACCTACCTAAAATAGGAGTAGTAGGTAAAATAAACACAGCTATAGAACTACCTAATGGAAATGTAAGAGTAACTATATTAGGTCTATATAGAGCTAAAATATTAAGTTATGTAAATTATTCAAATGAAGATGATATTTTAGAAAGCATAATAATAGGCTTTGAAAAAAATAACGAAAGCGAAATTGAAGAAATATCATACTTTAGAAAACTAATAGAGGAAATTGAAATATATATAAATAAAAATCCATTTGTAACAAACTCTATAATGTCTCAAATAAAAGGAACAACATCTCTAGATAAGATAACTGACATAATAGCGAATTTCTTACCACTATCAACAGAAAAAAAAATAAATCTAATGTTGGATGCTTCATCTATAAGTAGAAGCAAAACATTAATAAAAGAAATAGCTGTTGAATCAGCCGTAATAGAACTTGAAAATAAAATAGAAGAAGAAGTCAAAAAAGGTTTGGATGACTCACAAAAAGAATTTTTACTTAAAGAAAAAATAAAAATAATTAATAAAGAATTAGGCGTAGCTAATATAAAAGATGAAGAAATAACTTCTATAAAAGAAAGAATATTAAAAGGAAAGTTTCCAGATAGAATAAAATATAAATTAAATAAAGAATTAAAAAATTACTCTAATTCAAATGAAAACTCTCCTGAACTATTAAATATTAGAAATTATATAGAATATTTATTAATGGTCCCATGGTTTACAGAAACAAAAGATGAAAAAGACTTAAATAAAATAGAAAAAAAACTATCAAATAGTCATTATGGAATGGAAGAAGTAAAAACAAGGATACTAGAATATATCGCACTTAAAACAATATCTCCTAATATCAATAGCCCAATAATATGTTTAGTTGGACCTCCAGGAGTGGGTAAAACAACTTTTGCAGAATCAATATCAAAAGCATTAGGAAGAAAATACATAAAACTTTCACTTGGCGGAATGAGCGATTCAGCTGATTTAATTGGACATAGAAGAACATATCTTGGATCTTTTCCTGGTAAAATAATAACATCTCTAATAAAATGTGAAACAAAAAATCCGGTAATATTACTCGATGAAGTAGATAAACTAAAAAAAGATTATAAATCAGATCCAGCATCAACACTTCTAGATATACTTGATAGTACTCAAAACAAAAGATTTGTAGATAATTATATAGATGAAGAAGTAGACTTAAGCAAAGTATTATTTATACTAACAGCTAATAATATAAATGATATACCAAACACACTTCTAGATAGATTAGAAATAATTAATATTAATGGATATACAGAAGATGAAAAACTTATAATTGCAAATAAACATATAATTCCAAATATTTTAAGTAAATGTAATATAAAATCATCACTTTTAAAAATAGAAGATAAAGCCATATTAAAAATAATAACTGACTATACTAAAGAATCAGGAGTAAGAGATTTAGAAAGAAATATAAATAAAATTATAAGAAAAATTATTACTAATAATTTAAAAAATAATAAAAAAAATATAAACATAAAAATAAAAGAAGAAGATATAAAAACATATCTTAAAACTGAAATATATCCAAAAACAAATGAGCAAAGAAAAGAATACCCATCAGTAGTAAACGTTGTTGCATCATCAAACTCTGGTGCAGTAGTCTTAAAAGCACAGTGTACATCATATAAAGGAAACGGTTTAATAACACTAACAGGCTCACTAGGGAATATAACTAAAGAGAGTGTAAGTGTAGCTATTAGCTATATAAAAAGTAAAAGTAAAGAATTTAAAATTAACGAAGATTTTTTTAATAATAAAGATATACATATTCATTTTACAGAAAGCAATTTACCAAAAGATGGCCCATCTGCTGGAATATCAATCGTAACACTACTATTATCACATATAAAAAATAAAGTAATTAAAAAAGATATTTCAATGACCGGAGAAATAACCTTAACCGGCGAAATATTAAGAGTAGGCTCAGTAAAAGAAAAAATAATCGCCTGTACCACTAATGATATAAATACATTATATTTACCATCTGGTAATAAAAATGATATAGAGTTTATTGAAGAAAATATTAAAAATAAAATAAACATAGTTTTAGTAGATGATTATCAAGATATTTATAATAAATTGTTTAAGTAATAGACATACATAATAAAATATGATAAAATACATATATCAAGGCAACTTGAATATAATAAAAAAAGGAACATTTAGTAGTCTAATACTGAATGTCTACCTAATCATGGTTAGACATTTAATCTAGATTATTTTCTAGGTTAAGTGTCATTTTTTTATTTCTATTACCAAAAAGGTAAAAAGTAATAAAATGATACAGATGTACTTAAGTACTTTTAAAATATAAGTTCGCTTATTCATCTTATCAAACCTCCTCTCTATATAAATAAAGTGAGGTAGACACCCAGTTACTAAATATTCCTTATCAAATATTATAATAAAACATGTATGGTACGTCAATACAAAACGCGTATTTTTGTTTGTGTTAAACAAACCGTTAATGATTTTAAGTAATATTAAGTAATTTAGTAATAGACATACATAGAAAAATATGATAAAATACATATATCAAGGCAACTTGAATATAATAAAAAAGGAACATTTAGTAGTCTAATACTGAATGTCTACCTATATGTGTGTAGACATTTAATCTAGAAATAATTTATTCTAGGTTAAGTGTCATTTTTTTATTTCCATTACCAAAAAGGTAAAAAGTAATAAAATGAAACAGATGTACTTAAGTACTTTTAAAATATAAGTTCGCTTATTCATCTTATCAAACCTCCTCTCTATATAAATAAAGTGAGGTAGACACCCA
>JAFQID010000036.1 GCA_017397685.1 Bacilli bacterium
AAGAATTTATTGACGATATTGTTTATGATAATAATTATTTACGTCCAAGTTATGCATTAAATTATAAAACCCCAAATGAGTATAAATCTCATTTAGGGTTTAACTAGAACTTTTTGTGTCTACTTTTTATTGACAAGTTCAATTTTAATTATCTAGGGCCTTTTTTCTTAAATAAATAATTGTTATTAATAGTGACATTAGAGATATTAATGAACCTATTTTAAATCCAACAGGTATAAATGTTAGTTCTATTGTTTTAGCATCTTTTTTTGTTTCAAAACATATAAATGTGTTTAGACATTTGTTATAATTTATATTTTCATTGTTAATTTTTATATTCCATCCTTTATCATAAGGAATTGTTGTTAGATATAATTCATCTTTGTTAGTAGTTTTTATTGTGCCTTTTATGTTGTTATCTTTTTGATATTTTGATATTTTGAAGTCTTTTTTTATATTTTTTATAAATGTTTGATAAGTTTTTAGTGGTAAGAAGGTTATTTGGGCTATTTTGCTATTATATTCATTTAAAATTGATTTTAATGTTATTTTATATGTTTGACCTTTTTTTAAAAGAATAGGGGTTTTATTTGAAGTTATATAATAGTTTTTGTTCTCATTATCTATTATTATGTTTGCTTGGGTAAATAGATTAATATCGTCATGTATTATAAGGAATCCATCTTCTTCTATAGTTCCGTTATATTCTATGTAACCATCTTCTTTATTATTTATTTTTATAAGTCTATTTTTTTCTTGTTTTATATTAGTATATTTATTTATTTTTAATATTTCATAAGTTTTAACATTGGTATTTAAAATATCATTTACTATTTTGTTTATATTTTCATTTCTATTATTATTTACTAATTTTGTATCTTTTATATTTTTTGAACTTTTAAATATTAGGGGAAGTGCATCATTATTTATGTATATATTGTTATTTTTATTTAATTTTTTATAATAGTCTTCTTTGTTTGATGCGGTAAAGTATTTTATGCCAAGTAAAGAATTAACATATGGGTTTTCAAATGTATATACTAGTGTTGAGTCATCTTTTATATCATATTCTAATTTGTTTTTGATAAAATCTATTGTTTTACCGTTTTTAAGTGAATTAAAGAAGTTTAATCCATTATAAAGATAAGTTGCTCCATTGTTATAATTATTATAAGTACTATATTCTACTCTATAGAAATTATTAGTTGTTTCATTATTTTTTATTGTATTTGTAAGGTTTGTGTAAATTTTATTATTGGATATGAAAGAGTCTTTATAAAGACCTGAGTTTAAACTTTCTAAGCTGATACTTGTATTTAATAGTAATTCTATAAAAAATAATGTTAGTAATATTTTGCTATTACTATTAAATATATATTGCACTAGTAATAATATACTAAATATAAAACATATTATTTTTATTGGAAAATCAAAGAATTTTGCATTTATTGCTGGGTATATTATTAAAGCTATAAATGATAATAATATTATTATTTTTTGTTTGTTTTCTATTTTTGAATTATTTGTTATTGATTGTTTATATGCGAGAGTTATTAGGAAAAAAGTAAATGTAAAAATGTACCTATTTGGATACCATATTGGCCTTTGAAACATATGCCATGCAAAATCGATTAGGTTAAAGCTTATACTTATGAGGAAAAATATTATTAATATGAGTGATGCTTTTTTTTCTTTTTTGTTAATATTTTTATTAAAGAAATATTTTATTGTTAGAATTGATGCGAATAAGGTGTAGTATATATTTACTGTTCCGTATTGTACATCATTTGTTTTAAATGATCCTGGTGTGAGTTTATAAAATATATTTAGAAAATTTAAATTAAAGTTAAAGTAGTCTGTACTAGTGTCATGGCTGAATAATTGTGCTTTGCCTTGTAGTAGTTCGTATAGTGTGGGAATTAAAACTATTGAGCACATTATACCTGATAATAATGATGAGATTATAAACATTTTTATTATTTTTTTGTTTTTATTATTAGAAATATAGTAGTTATATGCAAAGTAAATTACTGAAAATATGCATATCATATATCCTATATAAAAGTTTGATAATATTGAAAGAGTAAGTGTTACAATATAATACTTTGGTTTGTTTTCATTTATTATTTTATCTATTCCTATCATTACTAGTGGGAATAATACAACACTATCAAAGAACATGAAGTTGTAAAAATATACTATATTGTATGCCATTAATGCGTATGTTAGCGAAAAAATTATTGTAAATATATTATTTGTATTTTTAAATTTATATTTTAGATATTTACACATTGTTAATCCAGATAGTGATATTCTTAAAAAGATTATTAATGTGTAAAATACTATTTGAGAGTTATTGTTAAAAAATATAATTAATAGATTTACCGGATTAAATAGATAATATGCTGCGGTTGCGTAGAAGTTATAACCAAGTATTCCTTTAAATGAATAAAAAAGTGATTGGTTATTAGTAAGTACTTCTTTATAATAAGAAAAGAAACCTTGATATTGAGATGATGCATCATAAAGAATTAGTGTTTTGTTTCCGAAGGGATAATAGTGATTTATTAAGCAAGCTATTAAAAATATTAATGATGGTAATATAAAACTTAGTATTTCTATATGATATTTCTTAATAATTTTTTTCATTATAACACCTCTTATATTTTTTATTTTACATTTATTTATTGATTTTGTAAATTGACTTATAATAATTGTTATTTTTTTTTAATTGCTACTTGATTTTTATTATTATTGTTGATATTATTGTTATAGTAAAGGAGGACAAAGTTATGGAAAACAGTAAAGGGCAAACTATCTTTTTATCAGTTATTGGTGTTGCGACTTTATTAGTTGCGATTATTGGTGCTACATTTGCGTGGTTTAGTGTTGAAGTTTCTGGTAATGAAAGTGCACAAAGTGTTTATGTTGAAACTATGAAACTAGGTTCTGTTACTTATACAGATAGTAATGCTATTTCATTAACAAATGTTAAACCTATGAAACTTGCAACAGCTCAAAATTCTGCTTCTAATAAGAAGACTTTCACTGTAGCTCAAACTGATACAACTGCTACTGAAACATTATCATATGTTATTTCATTAGATGTTACTGATAATGAGTTAACTACTGTTGATAGTGGTTACTTTAAGCATTCTCTTACTGGTATATCTAGTAAATCTGGTGATGATGCTGGTACTCTAGTTAGTGTTGCTTTAAGTGAAGTTCCTGGAAATGCAACAAATGATCTTGGAACTGGTACTTTAAAAGGTTATGAAAGTCATACTTATACTTATCTTATTTTCCTAGAAGAAGCTAACGATGAGCAAAATGAAGCTCAAGGTGCTACTTTCTCTGGTAAAATCCAAGTAAGATTAAGTCAAACTGAGTACTAATCTAAAACAAATTATTTAGTTGAGATTGTTGATATAACTTGAATATAAAGTTTATTAATCTCATGGGATTAAAAAGTGAAATAAAGTTTTCACTTTTTTAAAATTTATACTTGATTTTTTATATGATACTTGGTATTATGGTTATAGTAAAGGAGGATAAAAGTTATGGAAAATAGTAAAGGTCAAACTATATTCTTATCAGTTATTGGTGTTGCAACTTTATTAGTTGCTATTATTGGTGCTACATTCGCTTGGTTTAGCGTAGATGTTACTGGTAATGCTGGTGCTCAAAGTGTTTATGTTGAAACTATGAAATTAGGATCTGTAACATTCACAGATAATGATGCTATTGTTTTAACTAATGTAAAACCTATTACATCTGAACAAATAACTGCTGATAATATAAAAGAGTTTACTGTTGCTCAAACAGCTACTGATGCTACTGAAACATTAACTTATAAAATCAGATTAGAAGTTACTGATGGTAATTTAGCTACTGTAGATGAAGGTCATTTTATACATTCATTAAGTGCTACTAAAACTGGAACAGGTACAACAGTAACTATTAACGAAGAAGAAGTTCCTAGTACATCTACTGATCTTGGAACTGGTACTTTAGTTGGTTATGAGTCTCATAGTTATACTTATACTATTTATCTAGAAGAAGCTAATGCAGCTCAAAATGCTGCTCAAGGTGCTACTTTCTCTGGTAAATTAAGTGTTAGTTTAACTCAAACTCAATACGGCGATCTTAATTAATTTGAGATTATTGATATAACTTTTTATATAAAGTTTTACCAATCTCATGAGATTTAAAAAGTGAAATGGAAAATTTTCACTTTTTTTCTTTTAAATCTTGTATTTTATTATTATTTTTGCTATTATTATTATATAATATGTGGAGGATTTATGAGTAATAATAATAGTAAAATATATAATAGATTTTCTATGCTGTCAATAATTATTTTAATTGTTATGATTGTTATGGTTGCTGGATTATCTTATGCGTATATCATAAAGAAAATTGAAGGAGGAGATAATACTAGGGTAATTATAAAAACAGCTGACATTATGCTTAAGTATGATGAGGGAAATACTTTGAATGCATATAATGTTTCTCCTGGTTGGGAAGATGAGTTTACTTTTTCTGTTGAAAATTATAGTCCTGAAGTAAATGCTAAATATAAAATTATTTTAGATATTTTATCTCCACTTAGTGAAAAAGAAGATGAAAGTTTTATATATACTTTAGTGTCAAAATCAAATAAAGATAATAGTGAAGTTAATGCTCCTGTTAATGTTGATGAAACTTCAGTTCCTATTTCAACTTCTGAATTAGGCATTGCTTCTATTAGTGCTGAAACTTTACACGAATATACTTTAAATGTTAAATTAAAAGAAAATAATAAAAATCAAAATCATTTAATGGGTAAGACATTTATCGCTAAAATAGTTGTCGAAACTGTTTATTAGGAGTATATAGAATGAATAAAAGAAAGAAAAATAAGTTATTTAATTATATATCTAAAGTTATTAGTAATACTATATTGGTTTTGTTAATATTTATTGGTTTATTTTTGGTAATATATGTTGTTTCTGGTAAGATTAGTCAATCTAAGGGTGAGAATCCTAAAATGGGGTTATTTACAATTATTAGTCCTAGTATGACTGGTACTTTAAATGTTTATGATGTTGTTTTTACTAAGAAAATTAATAATAATGATTATAAGACTGGTGATATAATTACTTTTTATTCAACTAATGAGTTTTTTAAAGGAACTCCGATTACTCATAGAATTGTAGATGTTGTTGAAACAACTGGTAGTGGTAAAATGTATGTAACCAAAGGAGATGCTAATAGTGCTGTTGATAGTGATAAAGTTTATCCAAGTAATGTTTTAGGAAAAGTTTTATTTAAAGTTCCTCAGCTTGGTAGGGTACAATTTTTCTTAGCATCTAAAGGAGGTTGGTTAATTGGTATTTTAATACCTGCGCTTGCTATTATTGCATATGATATATATAAAGTAATTAAATTAATTTTACTTAAGAGTAAGTTAACTAAGCTTAGAAATAGTCATGGAAATATTTAAAAAACATTGAGGTTTTCAATGTTTTTCTTTTGTAAATAGTATTAATAAATAGTATAGGATAACTGATAAGATTAATAATATGAATATTCCTGTCATGACAAGATTTAAATTAAATATTTGTGAGCCATAAAGAATTAAATATCCGATTCCCGCTTTGGAAGTTAAAAACTCTCCCATGATTACACCAATTAAACACATTGATATATTGATTTTTAATGTGTTTATTATTGTTTCCTTGTTTGATGGAATTACTACGTTTAAAAGTATCTTTTTTTTTGATGCTTTAAATGTCTGTAATAGTTTTATTTTTAGTTTATCAGTTTGAATAAATCCATTATATATTGATTGTATACTTACGATTATTGATATTAAAATAGCCATCGTTATTATTCCTTTTATGTTTGCACCAATCCAGATTATTATTATTGGTCCTAATGCTACTTTTGGCATGGAACCCAATATTATTAAATAAGGTTCTACTACTTTAGATAAGAAGTTGTAGTGATAAAGTAAAATAGATATAATTAATGAAATAATTGTTGTTAATGTAAAAGATATTAATGTTTCTTTTAATGTTGTGTATATGTGAAAAAATAGATTATTTTCTTTGTAGAGGGTTATTAGAGTTTTAATTATGTTTCTTGGAGAACTTGTAATGAATGAGTTTATAATGTTTTTATCTGATAATATTTGCCATATTAATATTAAAAAAATAAATAATGAAACCTGTGTAATTAATATTAGTCTTTTGTAAATTTTTTGTTTTTTTAAAAACTTTTTTTGTTCTTTAGTCATTTTTATCAATTTCCTTCCATAGTTGATCATAATATGTTGAAAATTCTTTTGCTTTTCTATTTTCTATTGGTCCTTTATTTATTGATAGGTTTATGTTATGTATGTTTTTTATTGTGGCAGGTCTTTTTGATAAAACTATTATTTTATTACTCATGGATATTGATTCTGCTATATCATGAGATACCATTATTGCTGTTTTATTTTCATTTTTTATAATTTTATATACATCATCACTAACGCTAAGTCGACTTTGATAATCAAGTGCAGAAAATGGTTCATCTAAAAGTAGAATTCTTGGTTTAAATGCTAGTGTTCTAATTAGGGCTAAACGTTGTTTCATTCCACCTGATAGGTTTTTGGGATATGAGTTTTTAAATTCGTATAGATTGTATTTTTTTAATAAGCTTATAACATAGTTTATATTTTCTTTTGTTAATTGTTTTTTGATTTTTAATCCAAGTAATGCATTTTCTTCTACTGTCAACCAATCGAAAAGGCTATGTTCTTGAAGCATATAACCAATTTCACAATTAGATGTAAAGTTTACGTTTCCTTGATATTTGTTTTCTAATCCTGCGATTATATTTAATATTGTGCTTTTTCCACAACCTGATGGACCTATTATTGTTATAAAGTCTCCTTCGTTAACTTCAAATGATATATCTGATAGGCAGTTAGTTTCTCCTTCTAAAGTATTATATATTTTTGATAAATGTTTTACTGATAGTATTTTATTAGTTGTATTCATTTGTTATAAGTAATGCTGTGTCTATTTTTTCTTTTAAGTTATTTCCATATATCATTATGTCCATTAATCTTTCCATATCTTTTTCGTTTATATATGTTGTTTCATACCATGAATCTGCATCTTTGTATCTTTGTACTATTTTTGTTAGGTCTGTTAATGATGTGTCGGGGAACTGTGGAAGAATTATTTTGGCTATATTTTCAGCTGTATTTTCTTTAACAAATGTTAGTCCTTTATTTATTGCTTTTATAAATCCTTTAATTATTGTTTCATTATTATAAATATAAGATTCTTTTGCATAGAAAGTTGTGTATGGTACGACTCCTGATAGGTTTCCAAGTGAGGCAAGTGCGCAGCCAAGGTTTTCTTTTTCTAAGTTTAGTGCATTAGGTTCTCTTAGTGCAAGAATAAGAAGTCGCTAATATTGTTCAAAATATAATAATTTCCATATAAAATACTGCCAAAGTTGAGAAAAACTCAACTTTTTTTGGTATAATTAAATTAATAACAACTATTGAAAGGAGTCTGCTTTATGAAAGTAAATATGGTAAAAATAAATAATTATAAATCCTTAGGTAAAGAAAAAAATATTTTAACATTGGATGATATAAATATTATAGTTGGTAAAAATGAATCTGGTAAATCTAATGTGGTAGAAGCACTTAGTGGAATAGATTTAACAGGAATAGATACAAAAGGATATTTTGATAGAAAGAACAAAATGGATTTAAGTGCCCCAATTTGTATTGAGTTAGAATTAGAGCCATATAAAAGTGAACTAAAAAAAGATAGAAAATTAACTTTAATGAAAATTATAATTAATTCTTATTTTGATATACAATATGAAGGTGGTTTTTCAGAAAGTATAAATAAAAATAAAGAATTTAATACAGCTAGGAACATTGTTTTAGACATTGTTAATAAATATACAATAAATTGGCAAGATGAAACAAATAGAAAGAGGTTTAAAGATTTAATTGACAGTATTAAAAATGCAGAAAATAAAATTTTTATAAATTTTAATTACATAGATACTCTCATTAGTAAATTAAAAGCAAGTTCATATGATACATTTAAAGATGAATTAATAGATAATATTAAAAAATGTAGAGATATTTTAAATTCTTATTATGAGTATTTTCCTAAATTCTTTTTCATTGATGACTACACTTTAAAATCTGAATATTCAAAAAAAGAAATATTAGAAGAAAATACACAAGAAGTAAATATGTTAAAAAAATTATTAAAAGCTGCTAATATAGATTTTGAAGAATTTGTTAGTTATTGGGATTTTACAGATGTAGCTGTAAAAAAACAAATGGAAAGAAAATTTAATAATAATTTAACAGTTAATTTAGTAGATAAATTTAACGAGTTTTATACTCAAGAACAGGTTAAAGTAGAAATTGATTTTCATGAAGCAAATGTTTCGTTACTTTTTGATACAACCGGAACTATTATGAGCTATGATGAAAGAAGTCAAGGATTAAAATGGTATTTTAATACATACGTAAAAATGCAATCAGAAAACTTAAATCATAATAATGTTATATATGTAATGGATGAACCTGGTACAAAATTACATGTTAATGCTCAAAAAGAATTAATTACATTATTCAAGAATTTAACTACTAAGGAAAATCAAATTGTATATACAACTCATTCACCTTATATGTTAGATCAAACCAATTTGAATTGTGTTAGATTAGTTTCTAAAGATGAAGATGGATATACCTATATTTATAATAAATTTCATTCATTACCTAATTCAGATAAAACTAAAATGGATACTATGACTCCAATATATGATGCTATGGGTTTTGATTATAAATATAATTTTGGACCATCAAGTAATAAAAAAAATATAGTTGTTGAAGGGCCTTCAGATTATAATTATATTCAAGCATATCTATTCCAAAAAAAATTAAGCACGAGAAATACTCCTTATATAATTCCATCAATGGGCGTAGATAATATTAATAGAATTGTTTCTATATTAATTGGTTGGGGATGTGATTATGCAATTATATTGGATAATGATACACAAGGTAGAAATGAATATAAAAAATTAACAAAAAAATTAGATGTATTAAATGACAAAATTTCATTTACAGATGGTACAAACATTTTAAATGACAAGACTAATCATATGATAGAAAATGTGTTTAGTAGTAATGATTATAATACTTTTATTAATAAACCAGATTATGATAATTTAAAAATTTACTATTCAAAACAAATACTAGAAAAAGTAAAAAATAAAGAAATTGTTTTTTCTAAGGAAACAATGACTAACTTTGATAAAATTTTTTCACAAATTATAAAATAAAGGAGATAAAATTATGTTAAATGAATTAAATGCAAAATTAAAACAATTAGACATGGCTATGTCTAAAATTATAGATAATATTAGAAAAGTGAATGAACCTAGTAAAAAAGATTTAGAAATACTATCATCACTTTATCAAATGACTTTAGAAACTTATAAGAATAATTATAGTATTAATAAATTAGATATACTTTCTTATACTGATATAAATGAAGTTCATAATATTCTAGAACGTTATGGATATTTAGAAGTGAAAAAAACAGAAAACAAAATAAGTTTAGAACCCAAAACTTCTCAACCTACAAATACTCAACGTAATGTACCAGATATCGTAGAACCAACAGCTTATCAAGAAGATGATGATAGTGAGAAAAAAACAGATGAAGATATAGAAGATATATTTATAGAACAAAAAAATCCATTTAATTCAAATGGACCGGTTTATGCATTTGCCAATGAAGCACTTAGTCAATATATGAAAAATTATGATTTTAATGGAAAAAGTGTATTGGCTTCATTAGGTAGTGGTGACTTTGCACTTAATGCATATTTAATGGGTGCAAGTCAAGTAGATACCTTTGATATTAATCAATATACATATTATTTTTATCAATTAAAAAAATCATTAATAATGAAATATGATTTTGATTCTTTTTGTAATTTTATAAAAAATCCACATCAAATTTTTGCAAGATTTGGAGATTATAAACAATTTTTAGACTCTGAAAGTATAGCATTTTTTGAAAAACTAGTTAGAATTTACGATGGTAATACAACAGCATTATTAAAAAAAGTTTTTATTGATAAAGTTGGAGAAGAAAAGAATCAATGGAATGAAAGTAATACCTTTGATAGCACAGAAGAATTATTTTTAATAGCTCAATATAAAAATCCATATTTACAATCTGAACAAAATTATAATCAATTAAAACAACAACTTATGAAAAAAAGTAATGATGAATTTTACTTTGAAGATTTATATCAATTTACTCCAGAAAAAAAATATGACATTGTTTATTTGAGTAATATTGGAGATTATTGTAAAAGCGAAGAAGAATTTAAAAATTTTGTAATGCAGTTAAAAGAACGTGTGTTAAATGAAAATGGTATTATTATAATAGTATCTATTACTAACCATATAATGATGGATTATGATAGTTGTGAAAGAACTAAAATGAATTGGGATGAAATGGAACAATTTAATAAAAATAATGAAGGAAGAGCATATTTGCCTATTTGTAATTTAGGTGTTCAAAATGTTTATACAACATATCCACATCAGACTAAAAAACACGGATTATAAAAAAAATTAAAAATATTTATACCTTATAAATAAAGGACTAAATGGAAATTTTTGTATATTTTTTGAAAACGTGCCGTTGTGTGTCCTAAAAAAATGTGTTAAAAAGGTAATATAGGGTAATTGTGAGAAGGACTAATTTTGAGGGATTTTATCTCTCTTTTTTTGTGCCCTTTTTTAATTGCTCTATTAGAAAGGAGTGTGACAATATGATTAAAAATTATCTAAACCGTCGGAGACTATAATGGGTCTTAAGGAGTTATCCCTAACAAGAAAAAGGTGTGATAACACCATGCTTGATAGATTGAAATTATATTATATGTCATAAGAATCGAGGTGAAAATCTGAAAAGAAAATGGATGTATAAAATAGATGTTCAAAGAAAATTAGGAGTATCAGAAAAACAATTAAATCGTGCTATAAAGGTATTGGAAAAATTACATTACTTTGAAAATTGGATTTATTATAAATTAGGTCCAAGTAGCGATTTAATTGTTTTTTTTAATTTAGAATTTGTGGATTGGTTAAAAAAAGTTTATTTCAATAAACAAGGATTTTATTTAGATAGAGAAATAAACATGGATTTGGTCCACATTTAGCTGCTTATGTTAGAAGTGCTTGTATTTATGAAACTGTATATAAAGAAAATATTGAAGGTAGAACTGAGATTCTAGCAAAGATAAGTGAAGTTATTGGTATCGTTAATAAAATAAAATATGAACAAGGTCAGCTGGTTAAAAATCTGTTGATTTCTAAAGGCGATATAAAAATGATTGAGGATAACAATAATCTTCTTCATAATGAAATTAAGGATTTAATTAAAACAGTGGAAAACACTTTAAAAATTACTCATATAAAAGAAGTAAAGCAGAAACTAGATTCTAAATAGTTTCTGCTTTTTTCTTAAAGTATTATTTTGTATTATTTCTCATAGTTTTATATAAGGGAGCGTGATTATGAATAACAATTATTTTATGGGAAGTAAAGCAGTAAAAAATAAGAATAAAGAAATACTTTTAGAAGTGGCTCTCACTTTAAATAAAGAGTTATTTAATGAAAATAAAATTTCATATAAAATGTTTAAATACACTGAGGAGAATATTTTAAAAGAATTAAAAAGTCGTAATTTAAGTGGTGCTCATTAAATTTATGAAAAATTATGCTATAGTGTTTTTAGAAAGGAGAAGAAGAATTGGATTTATATACTGTTCGAAAGCAGTTAAATATGGGAATGCCACTTACAAGTATAAAACTTAGAGTAACAGATTATGCAAGAGTATCAACAGATCATTTAGAACAAAAGAAATCTCTTCAAAATCAAGTGGAACATTTTGAACAATATATAAAGGAAAATCCAAATTGGACTTATGTCAAAGGTTATGTAGATGATGGAATAACTGGTACAAGTGATGTTAAAAGAGATAACTTTATGAAAATGATTGAAGATGCTAGAAGTGGTAAATTTGATTTAATAGTTACTAAAGAAATATCTAGATTTTCAAGAAATACTCTTGATAGTATTAAATATACTAGAGAACTTTTATCTTATGGAGTGGCTGTACTATTTGTAAATGATAATATTAATACTGCTATGCCTGATTCTGAACTTAGATTAACCATAATGGCTTCTATGGCACAAGATGAAATTAGACGTTTATCAGAACGCGTTAAATTCGGTATGAATCGTGCAATAGAACGTGGAGAAATATTAGGTAATGATTTGCTTTATGGTTATAAAAAAGATAAAGATACTGGAGTATTAAATATCATAGAGGAAGAAGCAAAAGTTGTTAGAAAAATTTATGAACTATATGCAGTTGAAGAATTAACACTTTCTAAAATTGTTAAAACATTAAATAGTGAAGGTTTAAAAACTTGTCAAGGTAAGAAATGGTGCATATCTACCATTTCACGGATGATAGAAAATCCTAAATATAAAGGATATTATTGTGCAAGAAAATCTGAAATAGTAGATTACATGACTAAAAAGATAAAATACTTTGAAAAAGATGATTGGGTTATCTATGAAGATAAAACAAGAATACCACCAATAATTGATGAGGATTTATGGGATAGAGCTAACAATCGTTTAATATCAAGAAAGAAAGCATTTAGTGAACGAAAAGAAGATAAAAGTATTTATATAAATAGATACTTATATAGTGCTAAAATATTTTGTGGACAGCACAATACTGTTTTCCACAGAAGAGAATTTAGAAAAAATAAAAAAGATATTACTTGGGTTTGTTCCGAATATTTGAAGAATGGTAAATCAACTTGTGATTCACCTAATATTAGAGAATCTGACCTTGATGCAATTTTTAAAGACTTAATTTCTAAACTACAAATAGATTCAAATGAAGTTATTGATACTCTTATGAACTATTATAAAAATCTAGAAATAGATACTGGTATAGACGAAGAAATAAGTTTAATAGAAAAAGAAATAAATAATCTTTATGCTAAAAAAGACAAATTATTAGAACTTAGCTTACAAGGTAGTTTATCAAATACAGAGTTCTATGAAAGGAATAATTCTTTTAATGAAAAAATTAAAGTACTTGATAGTGAACTTAATAAGTTAAAAAGTCAAAAAGAGGAAATAAAAGGAACAACTAATAAAACTAAGGAACTTGCTGAAATTTTAAAACAAAAAGTTAATTCTAAATCTACAATAGATAAAATAATTAGTTCTTTACTAGAACGTATCGCAGTATCTAAAATTTGTAATGATAAAAATAATATGGAATTAAATATATTTTTATCATACAAGGAGAATGATGAAACAAAAAAACTACAACCTATTTTAAAAAATAGGTATGAATTTAAAAGAGGATACGACACACAAGGAACTAAAAGATATAAGGTCAATTACCAAGTGAATTGTTATTTTTGTCTTTAAAAGACATATAATTTTTCACTTGGTGACTTCATTCTCTTACACTAAGTTCAAATAAATTTACAAAATCACCTTGTTTAGATATATATGCTCCGGTTAAGGAAGCGAATTCTACTGATGTGTCTACTTTTACTTTTCCTTCTAAGTTTGCTTCTTTTAGTGCATAATTAAACATCATTAGTGGCATTCCACCTGATCTACCAGCAAGTACTGTTTTTCCTTTTAAATCTTCGATTTTGAAAGATTCTTTTAAAGAACAATCACCAACAATAAATTGACCATCTCTTTTTGTTAATGAAGCGAAAGTAAATAGTCTTTCATTGCTGCCATTTACTAAAACATACATCGTTGCTTCTGGTCCTGAAAAACCAATATTAGCATCACCTGATAAAACTGCTGATGCTACTTTATCAGCTCCTGGGGTTAAGATTAGGTCTATTTCTATATTTTCTTCTTTGAAATAATCATTTTCTATTGATACGTACCATGGGGCATAGAAAACGGAGTGAGTAACTTCTGCGACTGTTATTTTTGTTAGAGGTGTTTCTTTTTTGTTTCTTTTTATTATTAGTATACTAAGAGTTATGATTATAATTGAAATTAATGTAATAAGTAAAATTTTTTTCATTTTTATACCATCCTTTCTTTGGTATTATATTCTTATGTGTAAAAAAAGTGATTTGTTTGCTTTTATGTGTTTGGTTTTTGAGTTATAATAATTTAGTAATTAAGGAGAAGTTAAATTATGTTAAATGATAAACAAAAAGAGGCTGTTAATTTTAAAGATGGAGCTGCGCTTGTGCTTGCTGGGGCTGGGTGTGGTAAAACTAAGGTTTTAACTGAGAGGATTGTTAAGTTAATTGATGAGGGGGTTAATCCATATAATATACTTGCGATTACATTTACTAATAAAGCTGCGAAAGAGATGAGGGAGAGAGTTAGAAATAAAATAGGAGATGTATGTGATAATATATTTATTGGAACATTTCATTCTTTTGGTGTTAAGATAATTAGAGAAAATTATAATATGCTTGGATTTACTAAAAATATTAATATTCTTGATAGGGAAGATATGAAGGTATTAATTAAAAGAATACTTAAAGATTTAGGTTATAATCCAGCTGATTATGAAATTGGGTATATTATATCTAAAATTAGTTTTGCTAAAAATGAGGGTCTTAGTCCTGATGCTTTTGGTAAGTTATTTTTAAATGATGTAGATATAGTGGTTGCTAAGGTTTATGAAAGATATTTAAAAGTTCTTAGGGAAAATAATTCTGTTGATTTTGATGATTTGTTAATTATGCCAGTAGATTTATTTAAAAAGAATAAGGATGTACTTGAAAAGTATAGTGAGAGGTATAAATATATTTTGGTTGATGAGTATCAAGATACTAATAAGGTTCAATATGATTTATGTAATTTAATAGCGAGTAAGTATAAAAATATATTTGTTGTAGGTGATATAGATCAATCTATATATGCTTGGAGAAATGCTGATTATAGAAATGTTCTTTATTTTGAAAGAGATTATAAGGATGTTAGTGTTATTTTACTTGAAGAGAATTATAGAAGTACTAATACTATTTTAAAAGCTGCGAATAGTGTTATTAAAAATAATTCTCAGAGAAAAGAAAAAAACTTATGGTCTAGTTTTAGTGATGGAGATAAAATAGAGTATGTTAGATGTGATAATGAGAAGGAAGAGGCGAGTTTTGTAGCTAATAAGATTAAAGAGTTTGTAGAACTTGGATATAGGTATGATGATTTTGCGATTCTTTATAGGACTAATGCTCAAAGTAGAAGTGTTGAAGAGGGACTTTTAAAAGCTAATATTCCATATAAGGTTATTGGAAGTTATTACTTTTATAATCGTAAAGAAATTAAGGATTTAATTGCTTATTTAAATTTAATTTATAATAAGAACGATAGTGTTAGTCTTGAGAGGGTTATTAATACTCCTAAAAGAGGTATAGGACAAAAAAGTGTTGATGCGATTAGGGAAAAAGCTAAAATAGAAAATATTAGTATGTTTGATGCGATTGATAGTGGTAAGGAACTAGAGTGGAAGAACATGATTTATGATTTAATTGAATATTCAAAGAATAGTTCTCTTTCTGATTTGATTGGTTATGTTCTTGATAAGACTGGTTTAAAGTTTGAATATGAAAAAGATAATAGTGCTGAGAGTCAAATTAAACTTGAGAATTTGGAAGAGTTTAGAAGTGTTGCATTAGAGGTTGAATCTCAAGGTATATATACTTTAGAAGAGTTTTTGGAAAATATTATGCTTGTTAGTGATAAGAGTGAGTATAAGGAAGATGATAATGCGGTTAGTGCGATGACTCTTCATTCTGCGAAAGGTCTTGAGTTTAGAGTTGTATTTTTAGTTGGTATGGAAGAAGGTATTTTCCCGCATATTAGAAGTTTTGAAAGTAGTGATGAACTTGAAGAAGAGAGAAGACTTTGTTATGTTGGTATAACTAGGGCAAAAGAAAAGTTATTCATTTTAAATGCTAAGGTTAGAATGCTATTTGGAAGAAGTGAGACACATGTTGCGAGTAGGTTTATTAGAGAAATAGATAGTGAATTAATAAATGAAAATACTATAAAGAAGGAAAGAGAAGTAGTTAATATTGTTAGTAATATGTATAATGAAACAAGTGAGATTAAGGCTGGAGATTTGGTGAGTCATGCTAAGTTTGGAGATGGTATTGTTATAAAGGTAAGTGGCGGACTTGCTGATATTGCATTTAAACATGGAGTTGGTGTTAAAACTCTCGCGGCTAATCATAAATCTATCGTTAAAAGATAAATTGAAATGTTAGGAAAAGCAAAGTTTATGAATTAAACGTAAAACTTTTGTTTTTTTGATGCATAATGTTGTTAATTTCTTGATTTTGTCTTATTTTTGTTATTATAAAATTAAATTATATGGTATAATGATTTAGAGGTTTTTATGAAAAAGAATGTTAAAAATAAAAAAGTTAAGAATATTATATATAAAGTAATTGCTAGTATTTCAACGTTACTCGTTATTTTGTTTTGTTTTTTAATTTATAAACTTAATATGTTACCATTTAAATATTTGATTATTTTATATGGTTTCTTTTTTGTTATTTGTTCTTTGTTTAATTTCTTTGTTTTTAATAATAAGGTTAAAAGTAAAATTAAGTTAGTTGTTATTATATTATTTTTAATAATTGATTTGATTTTAGGAATTGGTTCTAAGTATCTTGATGATACGATTGATTTTGTGGGAACTTTTGGAGAAAATCAGGAACAAAGTGAAGGATACTATGTTAAAGTATTAGATAAATCTTCTAGTGAAGGTATAAATGATTTATCTGGTAAAGTTATTGGTGTTTATAGTAGTGCTAATAATATGAATGCAAGTAGTAAGCTTAGTGAAGTTATTTCTTATGAAATTAAGGAATACGAAGATATTGAAATTATGTTTATTGAACTTATGAGTGAAAGTATTGATGCTGTTTTAGTTAATGATTCAATTCTTTCTTTGCTTGAAGGTGAACTTGAACATATTGATGTTAGTTTAAAAGATGTATATAATTTTTCTATAGTTATAAAGGAAGTTGATATTGTAAAAACAGTTGATGTTTCTACTAAAAAGTTTAATATATATGTTGCTGGTGGGGATTCTTATGGTTCTATAAAAAAGGTTACAAATACTGATGTTAATATGGTTATATCAGTTGATCCTGTTAATCATAAGTTACTTTTAACTTCTATTCCTAGAGATTATTATGTTAATTTTCCTGGACAAGGAGAAAATGCATATGATAAATTAACTCATGCTGGATATTATGGAATTAATGAATCAGTTCTTACTGTTGAGAAACTTTTGGATATTGATATAAATTATTATATTAAAGTTAATTTTTCAACTGTTGAGGGTGTGATAGATGCGATAGGTGGCGTGGATGTTAAAGTTGATAAGGCTTTTACTGCTAGTGATGGTACTTATTCCTATAAAAAAGGTGTTCAACATATGAATGGTAAGAAAGCTTTAAGATTTGCTAGAGAGAGAAAAGCTTTTACTTCAGGTGATATTGAAAGGGTAAAGAATCAACAAAAAGTTCTTAGTGCGATAATAGATAAGGTTACTTCTTCTACCGCATTAATTACTAGTTATAGTAAAATACTTGATAGTGTGAGTAAGAACTTTGCAACCAATATGAAATCTGAGGATATTAGTAAACTAGTAAAGATGCAACTTAATGATATGAGAGGATGGAGTATAACAAGTCAAAATTTGGTAGGAACTGATTTGTATACTGGAACATATACTTTTCCTAAATCAAAGTTATATGTTATGAAACCAAAGGAAGATTCAGTAGAGAAAGTTAGAGAAAAAATAGATAAGTTTTTCGAGTAAGGAAGGTAGTTTATAATGGATTTAATTAGTATTGTTGTTCCAGTTTACAATTGTGAGAAATATCTTAAAGACACTATAGGTTCTGTTATATTACAAACTTATGGTAATTGGGAACTTATTTTAGTTAATGATTGTTCTAAAGATAAAAGTTTGAAAGTTTTAAAAGATTTTTCAAAAAAAGATAAAAGAATAAGATACATTAATTTAAATAGAAATCAAGGAGTTTCTAATGCTAGAAATGTTGGTGTTAAGGAAGCAAAGGGTAAATATTTATGTTTTTTAGATGGTGATGATGTTTGGGTACAAAACAAATTGGAAATTCAACTTGATTTTATGAAGGAAAAAGGATGTGCATTCAGTTTTGGTGGATATGAGTATGCTAATGCTGAATGTATACCAACTGGTAAAAAAGTTTATGTTCCTAAAACAGTAACTTATAAACAAGCTTTGAAAAATACTATAATATCTACTGACACTGTTATGTTTGATATGTCTAAAATTGATAAATCATTAATTTTCATGCCTAATGTTAAGTGCGAGGATACTGCAACTTGGTGGAAGATTTTAAAATCAGGATATACTGCTTATGGGATGAATGAAATTTTGGCTTATTATAGAAGAATGAGAAATACATTATCTTCTAATAAGTTTAAGTCTGCAAAAAATATGTGGCTTTTATATAGGAAATATGCTGAATTAAATATTTTTGCAAGTTTTTATAATTTTTGTTTTTATGCTTATAATGCTATTAAAAAAAGAATTTAATTAGGAGTGAAATAATGAAAAATGATAATATTTTAGTATCGGTTGTTGTTCCTGTATATAATTCATTTAAATATATGTCAATGCTTTTAAGTAGTTTTGAAAATCAAACTAACGTGAATTTTGAAGTTGTTTTTATAGATGATTGTTCAAGAGATGATTCTTATACTAAATTAAAAAGTGAATTAAAAAAATATAAATTTAAATGTAAATTATTGAAAAATGATGTTAATAAGGGTCCTGGTGTTTCTAGGAATATTGCTATTGATAATTGTAGTGGTAAATATATTACTTTTGTTGATAGTGATGATTATGTGTCTGAAAATTTTATTGATGAGATTATTTCAGTTATTAATAGTTATGATGTAGATTCTATTATTTTTGATTATAATTGGGTTGTTGAAGAAAAAATAGTTTGTAGAAAATCTATTTTAGGAAATTATCAAGGTGAAATAACATCAAATAATGCTGTTGCTTTATCTAATGTAATGTGTTGGAGCAAGGTATTTAAAAAAGATTTAATAAATAATAATAATATTAAATTTCCACCATTGATGAGGAGTGAAGATGTTGCTTTTTCAAAAGTATGTTTATTTAAAAGTAATAATATTTATTATATAAATAAACCATTATATTATCATTTAAATAATGCAACTTCTATAATGAACAACAGGAGTACTATTGATATAACATGTGCTATAAAGGCTTTTGATTATATAGAAAAAAATACTGAAAAATGCGATGCGATTGAAATGGTTTTTATTAGAGAATGCTTATATATTACAGTACAGATGATGTTAATAAAGAAAACAAAAACTTCTGAAATTAGAAAGTTTATAGATGAATGTAATAAAAAATATATTGGTTGGTCAAAAAATCCTTATATTAAATATCAACCATTATATTTGAGATTTTTGTTAAAATGTATTAGATTTAAGTTGATTTTTTTATTAAAGTTAGCTTTTATGTTTAAAAAATAGAGAGGATTATTATGAAAAAGAGTTTTATTAAAATTAAGTTACCTTTAATTATTTATTTGTTTTTTTTGATGTTTTTACCTCCGATAATTAAAGATATTAATGTTTTATTGATATTATATATAGTTTCGTTTTTAATAATTTTAATTAAGTATAGATCTAGATTGAAGGATTTTTTTTCAAGCAAAGTTATAAGAAAATCATTTTTTATATTTTTTATTTATATAATATGGTGTATTTTAGTTATTGTGTTTAATGCATTTTTTTATAAAGAGTTTTTTATGTATAGTTATTTAATTAATTTTTATTCTATTTTTTTAGTAGTTCCTTGTATTTTTACCTGTGTTATGTTTGTTATATTTTATTGTGATGAAAACAAAATAGAGTTTAATGAGTTAATTAAGTATATTATTATTGCAGGATTAATACAGTCTTTTATAGCTATTTCTGCTTTATTATTTCCTGAAGTGAAAACGTTGTTGATTAAAATTATGTATTATACTACTGGAGATAATCTTTATTTGCATCAATATAATACTGAAAGAAGATTTTTTGGCTTTGCTAATAATATGCTTGATTCGTTTGGGTTTGGTACGGGAGTATTAGCAGTTTTACCTTTATTTTATAGTGTGAATAATAGTAAAAAATGGCTCTTGACTGTTCCATTTTTAGTTGCTGTTCCTTTATTAAATTCGAGAACAGGATTAGTTATTTTTGCTTTAGGATTTTTTATATGGTTAATTTATATATTAAGGCAAAAGAAATTTAAAAATTATTTTTCTATTTTAATAAGTATAGTTATTTTGACAATATTATTGGTACTTTTAGTAAAAGTCTTTAATTTTCAAACTATAAATTGGATAATTCGTGATTCTTTGTCATTTTTTACTAATTCTTTTGGCACGGCTGATATTTTATTTGGAAAAGGTTTTTGGGTTTTACCAGAGAAAATATTTAATATTATTGTTGGTAAAGGTTACATAATTGCTAGTTATGGTGGAATGAAAGATGTTATTGGTCTTAGTTCGGATGTAGGATATATAAATGAAATTTGGAAATCTGGGTTGATAGGTCTTGGTTTATTATTTATTTTATTGTCTTATTTGAGCATTAAATTATATAAAAATTGTAATAAGTATTTTAAATATTTTGTAATTTTTCTTTTCTTTTCTATTTTAGTTGCTAATATTAAGTTTTCAGTATTATCTTGTAATTTAGGTTTAACTATATTTTTAATTTTATTTGTTTATGCATTTAATAATAAAAAGCAAATTAGTGATGAGGAGGAACTAATTAGTGTTATCATTCCTATTTATAAAGTTGAAAAATATTTGGACAGGTGTTTGAATAGTGTTGTAAAACAAACTTATAAAAATATACAAATTATTTTAGTTAATGATGGTTCTCCTGATAATAGTGAAGAAATTTGTTTGAAATATTCGAAAAAAGATAAAAGAATTAAATATGTTAAACAAGAAAATGCTGGATTAAGTGCTGCGAGAAATAGGGGAGTTAAAGAGTCTAACGGTGAATATTATATTTTTATTGATAGTGATGATTATGTTAATATTCATTTTGTTGAAGAATTGTATAATACTTTAAAAAGTAATGATGCTGATATTGCCGTTTGTGATTATAAATATGTTTATGATACTGAAGATGATGTTAATATTAAAGTTCTTGAAAAAAGATATGTAAGTGTTTTTGAGAATAATAATAAGTTTTATAAATTATATGGTAATAATTCTATTCAAGCTACTGTGGCTTGGAATAAGATATATAAAAAATACATATTTGAGAAAATAGAGTATCCAGTAGGTAAACTTCATGAAGATGAAGCAATTATTTGTAAGGTTTTTGATTTAGCTAAGAAGGTTGCTTATACTGATTGTGAATATTATTATTATTTTCAAAGAAGTGATAGTATTATGGGAAGTTATAATTTTAGACGTTGTGATATTTTATATGGTTTAAATGAGAAACTAATGTTTTTTAAGAAGAACAAAATGAAAAGATTATATTATTATGCATTATATGATTATTTTTATCAATTGTTGTATCAATATACTATGATAAAATTAAATTATGTTGATAAAAAATCAAAGTTAAAGGAAATTATTAAAGAAATTGATAAATATAAGTATGAAGTTTTCTTTAATCTATATATTGATCCGATAAAAAGAGTTAAGATTTTTATAAAGTTTTTTATGGTTAGAAGGGATTTTTAATGAAAAACAATAAAATGTTGATTGTAAATTTTGTGGCAACTATGATTGCTTTCTTAGTAAATGCTTTAATTAATTTTTTTCTTAGTTCTTATATAGTTAATTCTGTTGGTGAAGAAGCCTATGGTTTTGTACAATTAGCAAATACTTTTATTACTTATTTTACTGTTATTACTATTGCAATTAATTCAATGTCTAGTAGATTTATATCTATTGAGTATTATAAAAAGAAATTTGATAGTGCTAAAGAATATTATTCGTCAACTTTTTGGGCTAATATTGCTATTGTTATTATTTCTATTCCAATGATTTTCTTTTTCGTTTATAATATAGAAAAATATGTAGATATTTCGCCTGATTTGATAAAAGATGTAAAACTACTTTTTCTATTTTTATCAGCCAATTTATATTTAGGGTTATTAACTACAAATTTAACTGTTTCATATTATATAAAAAATAAGTTGTATATATCATCTTTCTTAAATATGTTAAATTATGTAATTAAAGCTATTATATTATATTTTATGTATGTTAATTTTTCTCCTTATGTGGCTTTTGTTGGAGTTGCAACTTTTATTGCGATGGTTATAATTCAAATATTTAATTTATATTTTAAGAAGAAACTTATTCCTGAAATTAAAATTGGTAAGTTTAATTTTGAAAAAGTTAAAGTTTTAGTTTCATCAGGTTTTTGGAATTCTATTACTCGATTAGGTAATATTTTATCAGAGGGATTAGATTTATTTATTGCTAATATATTTTTAAACTCTAATGTAATGGGTGTGCTTGCTATTATAAAAATTATTCCTAACACTATATCAAGTGTACTTAGTAGTTTGGTTACTATCTTTATGCCAAACATGACTGAGGTTTATGCTAAAGGAAGTAATGAAGATTTTACTTATATCGTTAAAAAATCAATGAAATTTATTGGTGTGCTTTTTAATATTCCTATAATCTGTGTTATAGTTCTTGGAGGTGTTTTGTTTAATTTATGGTTTCCAACTCTAGATGCGAATTTGTTATATATTTTATCTATATTAGCGATTACACCTTGGATAGTTGTTGGTCCTCTTTCTGTTATGCATAATGTTTTTACAGTAATTAATAAAATAAAAGTTAATTCTATTGTTATTTGTTTAGGGGGCATTGTTAATGTTATAATAGTATATATATTATTAAAATTAACAAATCTTGGAATTTTTGCTATAGTAGGGGTGAGTTCTTTAATTAGTGTTATTAGAAATATTTTATATACACTACCTTATAGTTCTAAATATATGGGGGTAAAATGTAGTTATTTCTTACCAGAAATATTAAAATCTTTACTTTCTGTTATAATTAATATTGTTATAGGTTTTGTAATTAGAGAAGTATTTAATCCAGTTTCGTGGATTAGTTTAATATTAACTGGTATAACTATTTGTGTAATAAGTTTTATTATAAATGTTATGATTTTTTATAATAAAGATGAAATAAAAAGATTCATAAAAGGAGATGTTGTTAATGGATAAAATAAAAAGATATATTGATACTTATATTGATACTGAAACATGTAATTTAAGATGTCATTATTGTTATATAGCGCAATTGAATAAGTTTAATAATAAACTAGCTAGTTTTGGTCATACAAAAGAAGAAATAAGAAAAGCATTATCTAAAAAAAGATTAGGTGGAACTTGTTTAATTAATTTGTGTGCTGGTGGAGAAACTTTGTTATCTAACGAAGTTGTTCCAGTTATAAAAGAGTTATTATTAGAAGGACATTATGTAATGGTAGTTACTAATGGAACTGTATCACATAGGTTTAAAGAAATATGTAATTTTGATAAAAAATTATTGGAACGTTTATTTTTTAAGTTTTCATATCATTATTTAGAATTAAAAAGGTTAAATTTTTTAGAAATATTTTTTGAAAATGTTGATAAAGTAAGAAATGCTGGTGCTTCTTTTACTTTAGAAATTACACCTAGTGATGAATTAATTCCTTATATTGATGAAATTAAAGAATATACTTTAGAAAAAATAGGAGCTTTGCCTCATATAACGATAGCTAGAGATGATAGAACCAATAATATTGATATTCTTACAAAAGTAGATAGAGAAGAATATAATAAAATTTGGGGAAGTTTCGATTCTAAATTATTTGAATTTAAAAATAAAATATTTTATGAAAAAAGGAAAGAGTTTTGTTATGCGGGAGAGTATAGTGCTTATTTAAATTTATCAACGGGTGATTTAAGACAATGTCTTTGTGGTTATGTAATGGATAATATTTATACTGATTTAGATAAACCAATTAAATTTGAAGCTATTGGAAATAATTGTGAATTACCTCATTGTTATAATGGACATTCTTTTTTGATTTTAGGTGATATTCCTGATTTAGAAGTTTGTGAGGAATATAATTATGCTGATTTAAGGAATCGATGCGATAAAAAAGGAGAATGGTTAAAACCATCTATGAAATCATTTATGAGTTCTAAGCTTTATGAAAATAATGATTTGTATGATGAGAAAAGAAAGAAACAAATAAATAAAAATTATAAAATTAAAAGAATTAAATATAAAATGGTTAAGTTAAAGAAAAAGGTGTTTAATAAATGTTAGGTGGTTTAAAAAAATATATTAAAAAAAAATTGGCTTTATATAATCTTCATAAAATTTTAGTTAATACAAAAGATAGAAAAGTTATATATATTGGGTCTCCATTACATGGAAATATTGGAGATCATGCTATTTCTATATCTGTTATGAATATATTTAAAGAATTAAAACAAACTGTAATAGAAATACCCGGTGAATGGTATAGGCTTTGTAGTGATAAGGTTAAAAAATATATTAATGATGATGATGTTATTTTTATTACTGGCGGAGGTTTTATTGGTAATCTATGGATGAATGAAGAAGAAATGATTATCGATATCCTGAGATCATTTAAAAATAATAAGGTTGTCATTTTGCCACAAACAATTTATTTTAAAAATGATGATTCCTTTAGTAATGAGTATAAAAAGTTAAAAGAAGCTATAAATAACCATAACAATTTATATCTTTGTTGTCGAGAAGAGATGTCTTACAAGTATTGCAAAGAAAATTTTAAAGTAAAAAACTTATTATTATTTCCTGATTTAGTGTTATCTTTAAATTATGAGACAAAATATGAAAGAAATAATATTTTGATGGTTATGCGTAAGGATAAGGAGAAAGTATTTAGTAGTAATATAATTGAAAATATTATTTCAAAAGAATATAAAATTGAAACAACAGATACTGTTTGTAATATGAACATAAAATTACATGATAGAGAAGATATTTTAAATGCAAAATTAAATGAGTTTGCAAAAAGTAAATTAATTATAACCGATAGACTTCATGGAATGATATTTGCTGCTATAACATCAACACCTTGTATAGCTTTTGATAATTTATCTAAAAAGGTTAGTGGAGTATATCATTGGCTAAAAAAATTAGATTACATTGTTTTTTGTGATGATATAAAAGCTTTTAAAGAAATATATAAAAATATTGATTTAAATAAAATATATAATTATTCTTTAGGTAGTGAATATAAATCTATGTTTTTGCATTTTATTAAAAACTTAATTCGTGAATAATATTATTTTTTACATATTTATAAAAAATAAATAAAATTAAAAGTACTTTATGGGTGTAAAGTACCTTTTTTTATGCATTTATTTTATCGTTTTCAAAGTTTACATTTAGGAATTTTTTGCTTGATAAGTAATCACACATGTGTACGAATCTTTCATATTTACTAGTTGGTTTTTGTAATACTTCATTTCCTTGATAATCTTTAGTCCATGGACCCATATGTTTTTCTACGCATGAGCATATAAAGTTTATATCGCTTTCTGAAAGTAAAAGTTTATCTTTGTTTTCTTTTATGTAATTACTTATAAGTAGTGGGTGATTAAACTGAGTATATTCGTTATGAATCATTCCATGTTTTAGTCCATCATGAACTAATAATGAAAATATTATTAGATCTTTTTCTCTGTCAGTAAAATTATTAATAGATTCATCTTGAAATAATTCGTAAGCTATTCTTATTGCTACTTTTGTGTGTCTAACTAGTCCGCCTTTTCCTTGAGAAAACTCTGGATGGTATTTACCTGTTGAACTAGCGGCTACTTCGAAGAAATAGTCTGGCAGTAGGTTAATCATTGTTTTTAAAGATTCTTTTATATTATTATCTTTTATATAGTTTAATTCATTTTCAAATACATCACTTTTCATATTTTACCTCTTTTTCTTAGTATATTATACTATAAAATAAATTATAATTTAATATAAAAACTTTCATTAATAATAAAAATGTGATAAAATTAGTTTAGATATAGGAGAGGGTATGAATAAAAAAAGTGATGTTAAAAAGATATCTTTGAGGAATTATTTCTTAGTAATAGTTGTTTCAATTTTAGTTATAGCGATTGCTTTATATGTTAGAGCATTTTATATAAACTATAATAGTGAAGTAGTTAAAAGTAGTGTATTTAAAGAAAAGATAAGTGAAGTTAATTTTAATGAGCTTGATTATACTATTGCTGAGGCAGGTGATGCTTTATTATATGTTGGATATACTGGTAATAAAGATATTTATGAAATGGAAAAAAGATTGTTAAAAGAAATTGAAAAGAAATCTTTGGTTGAGAAAATATTATATTTGGATGTAAGTGAATATTTAGAAAATGATGAATATGTTGTAAAGCTTAGGAAAGAGTTTTCTAATATTAAGAATGAAATTACTTCTGCGCCAATGTTTATTTATATTGAAAATGGTGAAGGAGTTGAGGCTATGAGTAGTGAACTTAAAATGGTTGATTATAAAGTTTTTAATAACATAGTTAGTAAATATGAATTAGAATAGGATTCTATTCTTTTTTTTTGAAAATAATTATGTTATTATATTAATAGAGGATAGGTTATATGGAAAGAAAATATATAGTCTTAAGTATTAAAGAAGATTATTTAATATATGAGTATAAAAACATTAATGTTGATAGGAAATATATTAATAATCATAAGTTATATAATGAATGTTTTTTGTATGACCTAAAATATTTTAAGAGAAATAAATATCATATAATAAATAATTTAAAGAAAAGTATTTTTGATAATATTAAAACTTTAGTTATACGTTCATTTGAAAATAAAGAATATATTAAGTTTTTGATGGAAAGTTTAAATTTAAGTATTTTAAAAAATGATTTTTTATATACTTTATCTATAGATGATTTTGATTTTATTGGTAATATTAATGGAATTAAATGTACCATTGTTTATTATATGCCTGATTTTATTAAGAAGATTTTTATTAATAGGGATATAGAAGTTAAAGTTAATTGTGAAAATAAAATAAGTGATAGATTTATGCTTTCTCAAGATTGTTTTGATTATGATTCTTTATATTATAGGAAACATTTAGAAATTAAAGAATATTATGATGGAATATATGGTGATATTCTTGAGTTTTTAAGAGTTAATTATTTTTTGAAAGCTATTTATATAAGATGTTTTAAAAAAGAATTTATAGAGGCTATTATTAATCTTTTAAAAGAAGATGAAAGTAAGAATGTATGTGTATTTCTTCATCAGCAATACGATGAAAATGATTTTATTAAAGATAATTTTGTATGGTTAAAAGAAATTAATGAAAGGTGTAAGAGTGAAGAAATATGTGAGTTTAGAATTGTTTATTCTGATAGATTTATTAGAGGTAATTTGTTTAAACAACTTACTTTTAATAATTTGAAACTTATATGTATTCTTGGTTTATATGTTTTTGGGGTTATGTTTATTATATCTAAGTCTTATGCTTATGTAGAAGAGCTTAATACTGATAAGGTAAATATTGATATTATGAATAGTATTAATAATATAGTTGAAAGTGAAAATAATGATGAGGAAACAGAAGAACTTATTGATGGAGAAGTTTTGGAAGATGAGGTAAGTGAGAAAGAGGAAAAGAAAGGAAAATATGATTTTGATATAGTATTTTCTAAGCTTAAAAAAATTAATAAAGACACTGTTGGTTTCTTAACTGTTAATAGTACAAAGATATCTTATCCTGTTGTGCAGGGGGATGATAATAATTATTATTTAAAGAGAGATTTTTATAAGAATAAGACTAGTATGGGATGGATATATATGGATTATAGAAATAATCCTAAGAAAATAGATGATAATACTATTATATATGGACATAATATGAGAAATGATACTATGTTTGGAAGTCTTGATAAGGTTTTAAGTTCTTCATGGAGAAGAGATGAAGAAAACATGGTTATTAGTTATGAAACTGAAGAAGGTGTAAGACTTTATAAGATATTTTCTATTTATAAAGTTGATTATACTACTGATTATTTGAAAACTAGTTTTAAAAGTGAAGATGCATTTGAAAAATTTGTTAAAATGATTAAGAAAAGAAGTATTTTTTCTTCTGAAGAAAATATTAAATATGGAGATAAGATATTAACTTTATCTACTTGTACAGGAACTAATAATAAGAGATTAGTTGTACATGCGGTTCTTATAGAAAATTAGGAGGTTAGTGATTGATGAAAATATTATTTGTGTTATTAATGCTTTTTCCGGTATTAGTAAGTGCTGATGAATGTGATTATAATAAATTATCTAAGGCAACTAAGTTAATGCAGGAAGTTAAATATGAAGTAAACTATAATGAAAAAAAAGGTACTTTTAGCTCTACATTTTATAATGTTGATGATTTGTTGTCTTTAGAGTATTCTGATGATATTTATTTTGGCGATGATAATAATAAAGTTATTATAAATGGGTTAAAAGAAGGTAGTAATATTAAGGTTATTGTTAGAACAAATGTGCATGGTTGTAGTAGCAATTCTACTGTTAAATATATAAATGTTCCAAATGTAAATAATAAAGAATGTGATTATGATGAGTTATCTTTGGCTACTAAGTTAATGCAGGAAGTAAATTATGAAGTAAATTATAATAAAAAAAATAATACTTTTGATGTTACATTTTATAATGTAGTTGATATGATTTATTTTGAATATTTAAATAATCTTTATTATGGCGATGATAACAATGAGATAATAATTAAAGGTTTAAAAGAGGGAAGTAAAGCTAAGATAAAAATTAGTACAAGCGTGTCTAATTGTAGTAGTAATTTTACAAATAAATATGTCAATGTACCTTTTGTTAATAAATATTTTAAAAGTGAAATATGTGAGGGATATGAGCATTTAAAACCATGTGGTGCTGAATTTTTAGAGTATGAAAATAATTTAAGCATTGTTAAAAATGCGATAGAAAATGATAATAAAGGCATATCACCTGATGATAAAGATAAGTTAGAAGTAGAAAAAACTTTTTTGATGAGTGTAATTTCTTTTATTAAGAATTGGTGGTTTAAAATAATAATTATGATTTTGGTTACGATAATTACTGTTATGATATATAACTCACGTTATAGAAAATTAAAACACGGTATATAAAAAATTATTTATATACTTTTTTTTGGGTGTGTGTTATAATTTTTATATAAAATATAGAGGTGATTGAATTGAAGAAAATTATTTTTTCTATTTTATTAATAGTTATTTTTATGCCTAATGTTTTTGCTGTGTGTGAAAATAATGAAATAAATGATTGGGCTGAAAAGGTAAAAGTAAAGTTTGTTAATGAAGAGTATAGGGAAAAACTCATCTTTGAAGATGGTACGATTATTCCAGAGTATGTACCTAAATATGATTATGTTCTTTCTTTAGATCCAATGAGAGATGATGTTTATATGGTTGTTAAGGATTCTATATCTAATAAAAAAACAACTATTAAAAATGAAGGAAGCGATTATTATGATAAGGTAATTGGTTCTACGGTGCATTTTGATGAAAAGAAATATACTATTGAAGTTTTTGTTAAGGAAAATGCTAAAGAGTGTGCTGGGGAAAAGGTTAGGACATTAACTTATAGTGTTCCACCATATAATATGTATACTCTTACAACTTATTGTGAAGAAAATAAAGATGCTGAAATATGTGAAAGTTATAAGGATACTTCTGATATCACTTTAGAAGAGTTTGAAAAGATTACTGGTACAGGTGATAATAAAAAAGAAGAAAACAAATGGGTTATTTTACTTAAAGAATATTGGTATACAATATTAGTTCCTTTTGTTGTTATATCTATAGTTTATATTATTAAAATAAGAAAGTTAAAAAGAGAACAAGCACTTAAAGATAAGTTTGATGGGGAAGAAGTAGAAGTGAATAATCAAGACATTGTTTCTGTAGACGAAGATAAGAAAAATAATGATAATGATAATCAAATTGATAGTGAAAAAGAAGATAATAATGAGGTGAAGAAATGAAAAAGAGATTTTTAAGTTTATTTTTGATTTCTTTATTTATTATTAGTTTTGATGTAATCAAAATTGGTGCTAAAACCACGGATATTGGTAAAGTTGGGGAATATGAAACAGATTTACATGGTGTTGGAGAAGGTGAAGATTTAAATGCACCTAATGTGCAGGGTGGTGTTATAGATAGTGATGAAGTAGATGAATATGTAAGACAAGGATATAAGATTGTTGATTGGGATGGAGAGATATATGCTTATAAGTCTATTGATCCATCTACTTCTGTTGGAGAGTTTACTATTGGTGGTGCTGTTTATGCTGATTCAAATGGAAATGCTTCTTATTGTTTAGCGCCTGGTAAGTATTTTGATACTGGTTCATATACGCAAACTGATTTTGATGCTAGTGGTTTTCAGTTTTCTAATGATAATGCTATGGCTATGGTTGCTTCTGTTTTATCTCAAGGTGGATATACTTATGGTCAAAAGGTAACTGCGGCTAGAGCTATTATAGCAGCTAATACTAATTTAGCTGGTGCTGATTCTTTTGGAGCTGGCGATGGTCATTCTAAAAATTATCATGGTATTTATAGTGAAATATATGGAGCTGCAACAACTGGTAATTATAATTCTGAATATAATATGAATTATGGTACTTCTAATGACTTTAAAGCTATTAGCGCTTTAATTAATGCTGCTAGAAATGGTTCTGCATTAAATATACCTCCATCAATTGATATAAGTACTTTAACACCAGAAAATTCAAATATAAGTGTTAGTAGTTCTAGCACAACAGTACCATTACTTGAAAATGATCCTATTTGGGATATTCTTGCTCGGCTTGGAATTGATACTGTTAAATATGAACTTATGAAATGTACTAATGGTAAATGTGAAGTTGTTGACGAAGGAGAATGTCAAAAGAATGGTTGTATTTTACAAAAAGTTAATTTATGTGATGGAAGTAAGACGTCAACTACTGATGAATATAAATTAAAATTAAAAATTCCTGGTTCTTCAACGGAGGGTTCAGTTAATATATTCTTAGATTCAGAAAATCCTGAAAAATATCAACCTGAAGCCGTAGTTCAAGGTGATACATCATACACAACAGAGGAAACACCTGGTACTTCTACTCCAGATACTGAGAAAGAAGAGAATTATGTTGAAATAGAAACTGATCTTACTATTAATTGTATGAAGGATTGTACTGTTAGTAATGGTGTTCACTGTCCTAATAGTGAAATGAAACCTCATACAGATTCTGGTATGTCTTGTACAAATAAAGATAATTTTGGCGATGGGCCTTATGATACTTATGCGACCGGAACTAGTGAAGATCCTTATATGAACTGTATATTAAATGCTTGTGATGATGAACTTAAACAAGAGTTTAGACAAGAACAATATTCACCAGATGCTGAAACTTGTGTAATATATTGTAGAAGTGAAACTGAGTTTTATATGGCTGATAAAACTAAAGTGTATGCTGGTATGCAATTTGAATATGATATAAGAGATAAGGTTCCTTTTCAAGCACAATCTAATGCCAAATTATCTGCGGTAGTTTTTCAAAAGAAACAGTGTACTTCTGAAATATTTTATGATAGAGCACCTAGTGCGGTTAGTGCAGAGTATAGTGGTGATAAATCATGGCTTCAAAGATATGCGGAAGCAACTAAAGCTATGGTTAATGCATGGAATGAGTGGAAGAAGTGGGAGGCTCTTCTTGATTGGGAAGGAAGAAATGATAAAATAAATCATAGTGCTAGTACTGCTAGAGGTAATATTTATAGTTCTTTTGATTGTGGTTGTAGTCATGATGGAACGTGTCTTTCTGTTAGAGATCTTGGAGGAGAAGTTTATTTCTGGGGTAGTGAACGTTATAATTATGCACGTCAAGATAAATATTCTTCTTATTCTGGAAAATATCAACCTGAAGATGCGTCGCAATTAAATACTAAAATAGATATTACTAAAAATCCTACAACTTCTTATAGTACACCTCACGGTAAAGCAACAACTAGTGGTTCTGCTGGTAGGGGAGATACTTGTGTTAATGTGGGAGAAAAAGGGTGTTTAGAATGGGCTTGTAGAGGAACGTGCAAATCTTGTACTCCGGGAACACCTGGAGATCCTAATTATGTAAGAAATATGGAGAATTCCACGCGAAGTGCATATGAGAATGCTGCTAAAAAAGTTCAGAAGTTAATTGGTGATTTAAAAAGTTGTAGTTTGTATTCTGATACTTCGGCTCCATCTTTGGGAGATATTATTAGTGGTTATAGTAGTCCTTCTGCTATAGGCTCTATTAAGGGTGATGCAATTAATAATGATGTAGGTTTGTTTGTTGGGTATGATGATGTAAATTATGGAGAAGAAGTAGAGTTTAAAAGTCAAAAGCAATCTTCTAATGAAGAAATGTATTATTGTGAAAATGGTAGTGATGAAAGAAAATTAGGTGACACTTCTGATTGTTATAAATATACTGGTAGTGAATTAGAGCAAAAAGGCGGGGATAAAAAGGAAAGTCATTATTATACTTATTGTAGTGGTAAACTTACCGGCGCTAAATGTGAAAGTAAAAGTTTAAATATGCCAATTAATGATTATGCTACATTTATTATGGATCAGGAAGTTGATTTCTTTAGAGATGAAAGTTATCATACTAAAGCATATACTGGTCAAGTATTTAAGGGAAGTGGTAGTGGAAGTAATACATCGCCTTTACCATCAACTATATTCCCTGTTAGTAATGATAAGAAAAGTGGTTCTACTGGGCTTTATGGTATTGATTGGAGATTTACTAATATTGGATTATTTAAACCTACTAAGCTTAATAATTTCTTATATTATTGTTCTTATGAAGTTTATAATACTACAACATTATATGATTGTCCTTATCTTGATGAGGATGGAAATATTGATTGGGAGAAATGTAATAATCCATGTTATGTAGATGATGGTGATCCTGTTCCTGAGATATGTATGGATAAGTTTAAACCTACTGATAGTAAGGGGTATGGATTTATATATAGAAATGTTGATTTGAGTAATTTGTTCCCTACTGAAAGGGTTATTGGAAATAACTGGGCTAATTCAGCTGAAATAATAAATAATATTCAAGCTAATGCTGAGAGGATATGGACTGATGAGTATCTTGAATATAGTTTCACGCTTACTCCACAAGCTATTAACAATATTAGGAATTATAATAATACTAAGAATGGAATAGGTGGATACCTTGATAATAGTTTATATTCTTGTGATAAGGATAGTAATAATGCGTTTAAAAATTGTAAGAGTTCGTTCTTAGATTTATATACATTAGATGACGGTCTTGGTGTTAAAATTAATAAATATACTAGAGCACTTGGAGGTAATGAGTAATGAAAGAAGCATCTTGGGGATATATGATAATTTTACTTGGGGTTGTTATTCTTGCAATTATACTTTTGATGCAGAGAATCACTGTTACAAGTGAAGAAGACTTTTATTTAGGTCGTGAGGTTATGGAAGCATCTATGCTTGATGCGGTTGATTATGGTACTTATAGACTTACCGGAAGAATTGTTATGAGTGAAGAGAAGTTTATAGAAGTTTTTCTTAGAAGATTTTCCGAAAGTGTTGCGAATAATAAGACTTATCAAATAGATTTTTATGATGTTTATGAGGAACCTCCAAAAGCTAGCGTTAGAATAAGAACTAGTAGTGGTACTACAACTATTAATTCTGATGATTTTAGTACTAATATTGATACTTTACTCCATGGTATTTTGGAAACTATTCATGGACAAGGAGAACTTAAAGAAAACTAAAAAAATTGATGCTTATATAGCATCTTTTTTTGATAATTAAATTGATTTTGATAATTATTTATTGTATAATGATTTTATAATATAGGAGGAAAAAAGAATGAATAATATAAAAATTGCTATTAAAAGATTTTTAAGAAATAAGAATACTGTTACTATTTTAGTTTTAATTTTATGTGTTGGACTAATTTATTGGGGATATAATAGACAAATTAAGAAAAACACTGAACCTGTTAATGTTCCTTATGCACTTAGAGAGATAGAACCAAGAACTTTAATTACATCAGAAATGATTGGTACTATTAAAGTGGCTAAAAAGATGGTTAGTTCTGGTGTGCTTCGTTCAACAAATCAAATTGTTGGTAAGTATGTAAATTATGATGCTACTGTACCAGCTGGAAGTATGTTTTATGAAAGTGTACTTGTTGATTGGAAAGATATGCCTAATAGTTTATGGCAAGATATTGAAGCTGGTTCAACTGTTGTATCACTTCCTGTTGATTTAGATAGCACTTATGGTAATTCTATTTTTCCTGGTAATTATATCGATTTATATTATGTTACTGTTTCTAATGAAGATGGTAAGAATAGTGGTAAGTTAATTTTTGGTAAGTTTATTGAAAGTATAAAAGTTCTTTCTGTTATTGATGGAGATGGAAATAATGTTTTTGAAAAGACTGTTGATGTTTCTACTCCAAGTAACTTAGTTTTTGCGGTTGACGAGGAGTATCATTTATTACTTAGAAAAGCTTCTTATTTATCAGGAACTATAGTACCTGTTCCAAGAAATGCTGATTATTCTGCGAGCCCTGGAAATACTAAGGTAAGTAGTTCATATATTAGACAATATATTTTAAGACAAACTCTTACTGTTGATGATACACAGCTAGATAATCTTACTTATGATGAAAATATTGACAATAGTGATAATAATGGTGAGGTGAGTAAGTAATGGAACAAATAAAGAAGTTTTTTAAAAATAAAACGATAGTTTCTATTATAGCTATTGTTGCTTGTATTGGTATACTTTATTTCTTCTATAATAAGAGAATTAACGATGAAATAAGACCAATTGAGGTTCCTTTTGCTAATAGAGAGATTCCTGCTAGAACGGAAATTACTTCTGATATGATTGGCACTGTGAAGATATCTAGTTCTATGATAAATAAGTATGTTGTTACCAGTCAAAAGGATATACTAGGTAAGTATGTAAATTATAATACTAAGATACCTGCTAATAGTTTGTTTTATAGTTCTACTTTAGTTAACTGGGAAGATATGCCGGATTCTGCTTGGTCTAATATACCTAATGGTCATACTATTGTTTCTCTTCCTGTTAATGCTCAAACTACATATGGTAGTTCCATTTATCCTGGAGATAAGATAGATCTTTATTATCAAACTTATGATAGTGGACTTCTTGTTGTTGGAAGATTAATAAGTGGTATTACTGTTCTTGCTGTTAAGGATGTTCAAGGAGGACATATATTTAAAAAGAGTGCTAATCAAAAGGAGGCTGCTGCTCTTATTTTCTCTGTACCTGAGGATTTACATATATTTTTAAGACAGGCTATGTATTTAGATGGGCAAGTAATTCCTGTTCCAAGAAATAAGAATTATAATCCTTCTTCTACTGAAATTAGTAGTGAGGATTTGAAACAATTGATTAAATCTCAAGTTGTTAGTAGTGATGATATTATTGATAAAATAGATACTAATGAAAATAGTTTTGATGTAAATCCTGATATAAATAGTGATGTGAACGAAAATGTAAATAATAATACAAATGTTAATGAATAAAAAGAAAGGGTTTAAAAATGGATGATGTTGTTTTTTCACAAATAGATTTTGGTTTTTTAGAACCGCTACTTGAAGATGAAGATATTACAGATATATCTTATTCTAATGGTGGTAATCTTTTTGTTAAAACTTTAACACAAGGTATACAGCCTAGGGAAATAGAAAATGTTAATAACGAGTTTATGGAAAAACTTGCATTTCAGTGTTCAAATGTAATGGGAAAAACATTTAATATGGCTCATCCATTTTTGGATGCTGAAAGTGCTGAACTTCGTCTTAACTTTGTTCATGATTCGATTGCGACTAATGGTATTGCGTGTTTAATAAGAAAAACACCTGCGAAGATAAGACTTAATAAGGAAAAGTTACTTTCTGAGGATTATGTATCAGAAAGACTTCATGATTTTTTGGTGACTTGTGTTGGTGGCCACTGTAATATACTTGTTAGTGGAGAAACTGGTAGTGGTAAAACTGAGCTTGTTAAGTATCTTGCTAGTAAGACAAAGGAAGATGAAAAGATTATTACTATTGAAGATACACTTGAACTTCACCTTGATAGAATATATCCTGATAGAGATATTGTTGCGATGAAGACTAATAATATTGCTTCTTATTCTGATGTTCTTGTTACTTGTATGAGACAAAACCCAAGATGGATTTTACTTTCTGAGGTACGTAGTGCCGAAGCTGTTATGGCTGTTAGAAACTCTATATCTTCTGGTCATAATATTTTATCTACTATTCACTCTGATAAAGCTAGTAGTATTCCAATGCGTTTATATTCACTACTTGAGAGTAGTCAAGAAATTGATCAATTTCTTAAGAGTATTCATAGATATGTACAACTTGGTATACACGTTAAGGGATATTTTTCAGGTAAGTATGAGAGATTTCAACGTGAAATTGTTCAAGTTTGTGAGTTTTATGTGGATGATGAAGATGGAGAAGCAAAAGCAAATATAATATATTCTCGTGATTTACAAGGTAATGAAGTTTATAATAATCCTACTAAATATTTAATAGATTATCTAGCTTCTCAAGGTGTTGTTATGAATAGGGAAATCTTTAAAAGCGAAGCTGAAGATAGTAATGTAAGTGGTAATGAAAGTACTGAGAATATTAAAAAAGATGAAATTGAAATGATAGAATTTTAGAAGGAGGAAAGGTATGTATATAGAAATTATTGTTGTAGCCGCTATTCTTATATTTCTATATTTTTATAGAAAGAATGTTGGTGATAATTCGTATAAGTTTATAATTAAAACTGCGCAAAATACTTATGAGAAGTATGCTCCTTATTCATTTAAGGTAGTTCGGGAAAAGGCTAAGGAACTTGGTCAAGAGTATACTCCAAGACAGTATGCTATTCAGGTTGCTATATTTGGGGTTGCTGCGGCATTTATTTCTTATATATATTTTTATAGTATTATTTGGTGCATTGTTTATAGTGTGGCAGCTATTATGTTTATACCTTATCTTACTTTTTTAAGATGTAGAAAAGCTTATAGTGATTTTATTTTTGAACAAATACAAGTATATACTACTAACGTTATTATGGAGTTTAATACTACTCAATCATTTGTTAAAGCACTTGAGGGTGTGCGTGATTCAGGAGTACTTGAGCAACCGCTTTTAGGTGATGTTAACGAGATGATTCAAATGTCTTATGAAAATGGTACGATTGATGAAGCTATTAGATTTATGAATGAAAAGTATGATTTTTATGTAGTTAAGAATATGCATCAATTATTTATTCAAATCACTAAGGAAGGTTCTAAAGATTCAGGTGACGCACTTGAGGGTATGCTTCAAGATATAGATATGCTTGTTGAGAGCGTTTATCGTGATAGAATTGATAGAAATACTTTTTATAAACAGTTTATTACGTTTGGATTAATGCTTTATTTTCTTGTAATTCTTGTTCAAGTTTTACTTGGTAAAGCTAGTTATGCAAGCTTACTTGACATGTGGTATGTACAGCTTTTGCTTCATTGTGTTATTTTTATTAATACATATTTCTTGGTGTCAGGTACAAAATATTATCATGAGGATGTGGGGGCGGAATAATGGAAATAGTATTAGTTGGAGTTATATTGTTATTATGGCTTGTTTATATTGGTCAGTTTAATTTTAATAAGTTTGTTGAGGATAATAAGGGTTTATTTTCTAAGTTAAAAGAAGATGATTATGATTTTTTACTTACTGCTAGATATGGTGATAATGTTGATCATGAAGTTATGTATCAAAAAAGAGTTAAAGATGCAATAATTATATTTATATTAGGCCTTATGGTAATCATTGGAAGTTTCTCGGCGGTTAAGTTGGTTGTTGTTTTGGGTCTTACTTATATTACTTTTAAGGGTGGTTATAATAAAGTTAAGAATTATTATAAATATCATTTACATGAGATTAATTTAAGGCTTCCATATTATCTTAAAAGTCTTGAGATTTTGATACAACATTATACTGTACCTGTTGCGATTACAAGATCACTTGATAGTGCACCTGAGATGTTTAAGCCTGGTCTTAGAGAACTTATTGCTAGTATTGATGCTGGAGATTCGTCAGTTGAACCATATATGGCTTTTGCGAGAAGGTATCCGGTAAGAGATTCAATGAGAATGATGAGACTTTTATATAGACTTGGTCTTGGTAATCAAGAAAGAAAACAGGAGCAGTTAATAGTTTTTTCAAGAACAATATCTAATCTTCAAGCTAAAAGTAGGGAAACTAAATATAAAGAGAGACTTGAAAAAATGGAAAAGAAAACTATGACTATGCTTGGTAGTACGGGTGCTGGGGTTCTTGGCATATTATTACTTTCAATATTACAATCATTTACGATGTTTTAAAATAAATTATTGATTATTAAAAAAACGTAGTGTATAATTAAATTATATAGAATAAAGGAGGAGATTTATAAATGAAAGAAGCTACTGGAGAATTAAATATGACTGTTGTCACACTTGTTGCGGTTGCGGCTGTAGGAGCACTTTTCTACTTTGTTATATGGCCAGTTATTCAAAGGATGGTTATGAACCAAACTTGTAGTACTTATGGTGGTGAGTTTACTGCTGTCGAAGCTGAGGGTAGTGAGTGTAGTGGCCTTGATAATGATAAAGTTACTTGTTGGAAATGTTGTCCTGATGGTGATAAAAGTAGTCCTAGATGTATAGTTGCTACTGAAAATAGTGAAGAATAATTAAATAAGGAGCAATAAATTATGAGAGAGTCTATGGGTGGAAGTTGGTTAATAGGTATTGTAGCACTATTCATAGTGCTCTTTTCTGGTTTTATTGCTTATTCTGTTAGTTATACTAAGGCATTTAAAACTAAGAATCAAATTGTTAATTTAATAGAAAAGAATGAAGGGTTTACATTTTTTAGTGGAGATGTAGGAAATGTTAGTAATGATATGCTTTCTACTGATCCTTCTAGTGAAGCACAAGCGTATTATTATATTAAACAAACTGGTTATAATACGGGAGATATATCTTGTGAGAAACATGGATATGGTTCTATGCAGGCTGGTGGATATTGTTTGCAAAGGTATTGTAATAATATGAATTATACTGGTGTTTCAGGTGATGCTAGGGTATATTATAAAGTTACAACATTTATTAAGTTTAATATACCTGTTATTAATGTTGGGGTTAATATTCCAATTACTGGTGAGACTAAATCTTTATATTATGAAAATCCAAATGTTGATATTAATAAATTACCATGTGTTGATATGATTACTGGATATTAATTTGAGGGGAGAGATTAAAAAATGAATGTAATGGTAGTTAATAAGTATAAAGAAATGCTTATGGGACTTGATATTGAGGTTATGAAGTCTATTGAGGGAGTATTTAATGTTGATGAGATAATTGATACTTTTTCTAATTTTTATTATGATAAGATGATTCTTGATATTACTGCGATTAGAGATTATCAGAATTTTGATAATTTGCAAAAGCTTGCGATGAATATTAATATGGAGAATGTAATACTTCTTCTTGATGATAATCCTGAGAGTGATTCTAAGAGTTATTTGTCTAAGTTAATTTCTATAGGTATTTATAATTTTACAAGAAATATTAATGGAATTAATTATTTACTTGTTCATCCTCATACTTATAAGGATGTTGTTAATATTCATAATCTTAGTGATTTAGAAGCTAGTATGAGCAGTAATGATAGTAATGCTTCTGGTGATAGTTATTCTGGTAAACTTAGAATTATTGGTTTTAAAAATATGACTAATCATGCTGGGGCTACTTCTTTAATTTATATGCTTAGAAAAATACTTTCTGAGACTAAGAGTGTTGCGGCGATTGAGGTAAATAAAGTTGATTTTGTATATTTTAATGATAAGGAATTAGTTAGTACTACTACTGCTGATTTACCCAAAGAGCTTATGAAGAAACAGTTATGTGATGTTGTTTTTGTGGATTTAAATGATTATCCTGATGTTGATATATGTTCTACTGTGTTTTATTTAATAGAGCCATCAACTATTATGCTTAATAAGATGCTTAAGAAAAATAGATATGTTCTTGAAAAGCTTGCTAATGAGAAAGTAATTTTAAATAAATGTGTTTTGAGTAGTGAAGATATTGCTACTTTTGAATATGAAACTAAGCTTAAGGTGTATCATTCTTTGCCACCGCTTGATGAAAGACAAAGTGATATTGCCGAAATTAGGAAGTTTTTAAGTAAGATTGGACTATAATTTTACATTAATATGTTTTATGTATTGACAAAATTGATATTATTTTATAGAATTTAGATATTGAAGGAGAAGATGTTTATGATGAATTTATTTAATATTCTTGAACAAATAAATGAAGGTTCTGAGTTATGTGGAGAGTTAAAACCAGTTTTAAGAATTGTTGGTATAGTTATTTGGGGAATTAAAGTAGTTGTTCCAATTTTATTAATAGTTATTGGTATGCTTGATATGGCTAAAGCTGTAACTGAGAAAAGTGAAGATAAGATTAAAGCCGCTCAAAATACTTTAATTAAAAGGGCTATTGCCGCTGTAATTGTATTCTTAGTAGCAACTATTGTAACTGTACTTATGAAAGTTATTGGTAGTAATGAGTTCGAAGATTGTACAACTTGTATTAATAATCCATGGTCATGTTCAATTAATTAGCACTTATGTGCTTTTTTTTTCTTATTTATTTAAATTTACTATCATATATGGTATAATATGTGCAAGAGGAAGAGATGAAGAGGATTATTAAGAAGTTTAATTTTAAAGAATTTATAAAGAATTTTAAAGGTAATTTTAATAAGTATATTTCAACTAATATATTATTTTTGTCTTATGCTTTTTTAACATTAATTGTTGAAATAATAGTTAGAAGTGTTACTGTTGGAGGTTTTTCATTTAAACCTATAATTGCTGATTTAATAGTTATTATTATAATTGGTTCTTTTGGATATTTATTTAAACCTAAGTATCAATTTAGATATTTTTTTGCTTGGCTTATGTTTTGGACTTGTCTTGCGATAGGTAACACTATTTATTATCAATTTTTTAAATCTTTTTTATCAGTTAATTTATTATCTACAGCGAGTATGGTAGGTGAGGTTAATGATTCGTTGTTTGAAAAACTTCATTTTTATCAATTTTTATATTTAATAGCACCAATTATTTTTGTTTATATTCATAAAAAATTATATAAGAGAAATTATTATTTTGATGTGGAAAAAGTAGAAAAGGGTAAGAAAATGTTTGTTTATAATGTGACAAGTGGAGCACTTCTTATTATTTTGTTTTTCTTTACTTTGACAGCTACTGATTTAAGTAGATTTGTTAAACAGTGGAATAGAGAATATGTTGTTGGTACTTTTGGTATATATGTTTATACTTTTAATGATTTAGTACAAAGTATTCAGCCTAAAATTAATACTTTATTTGGATATGATGAGGCGGCTGCAAATTTTAGAGAATATTATGCTTGTGAGTGGGAAGAGAAAACAGTTAAGAATAAGTATACAAATGTATTTAAGGGTAAAAATGTTTTATTTATACATGCGGAGAGTATACAAAACTTTCTTATTGATTTAAAAATTGAAGGAAAGGAAGTTACTCCGAATTTAAATAAGTTAACTAAGGAAGGTTTATATTTTTCTAAGTTTTATCCTCAGATAAGTATTGGTACTTCTTCTGATACTGAGTTTACTTTACATACTGGTTTAATGCCTTCATCAAGTGGTACGGTTTTTGTAAATTATTATGATAGAACTTATGCTTCTATGCCAAAGTATTTTAGTGACGAGGGTTATTATACATTTAGTATGCATGCTAATAATGCTGATTACTGGAATAGAAAAATTATGCATGCGAATCTTTGTTATAATGATTTTTATGCTAAGGATAGTTATGTTGTTCCTGATGAAAGTGATCCTGATTATATTGGTCTTGGTCTTTCTGATAAGTCTTTCTTTAAACAAATTATTCCTATTTTAAAAGATATTAAGAATAAAAAGTCTCCATTTTTTGGAACTATTATTACTCTTACTAATCATTCACCATTTAATGATTTAGAAAAGTATGATGAGTTTAAAGTAACTATGGATTATAGTTATGTTAATGATGATGGTGAAAAGGTTAAAGCTGAGGCTAGATATCTTGAAGAGACAAGTATGGGTAATTATGTTAGATCTGCTCATTATGCTGATGCGGCTTTAGGAGAATTATTTGATAGTTTGAAGGTTAATGGTCTTCTTGAAAATACTGTTATTGTAATATATGGAGATCATGAGGCAAGACTTTCTAAGAAGCAATTTGAAAGACTTTATAATTATGATCCACTTACTGATAGTAATATTGATAAGGAATCAGAAGATTATATAAGTATGGATAATTATGCTTATGATTTACTTAAAAATACTCCATTAATCATTTGGACAGCGGATAAAAAATATAAGGGTGAGATTTCTGATGTAATGGGTATGTATGATGTTTTACCAACTATTGCTAATATGTTTGGGTTTAAAGAGAAGTATGCGCTTGGTAATGATATATTTAGTAAGAATGAAAAAATAGTTGTTTTTCCTAACGGTAATGTTTTAACTAATAAAGTTTATTATAGTAATTTACATGATGAATATATTACTTTTACTAATGAACCAATTGAAAGTGATTATATTGATAGATTAAAAAAACATTCAGAGAATATTTTGGAAGTATCTAATGGTATTATTGTTCATGATTTAATAAAAAGTGAAGGGGAAAATGTAGGAGAGTGCACTGATGAAGAAGAGTAGGCTTAATGAGAAAGCAATTGTTATAACTTTTATATTTGTTGGTTTTGTTTTGTTTGGTTTGCTTGGATTTAATGTATATAATGATTTCATTAAGGATGATAGTGTTAAGGTTAAAGAACTTGATAAAACAGATTTATTTGGATATGTACTTGATGAGAATGATACTAAAATATATAGGAAGTATTTTAATGAGTTAAATAAGGTTTTATCTAGTGAGGAGATTAATTATGAGGAGTATGCTAAGATTTTAAGTAAGTTATTTGTTATTGATTTTTATACTCTTAGTAATAAAGTTTCATCTACTGATATAGGTGGACTTGAGTTTGTTTATAATGATTTACTTGATAATTTTAAGTTAAATGCTGGTGATACTATATATAAATATGTAGAAAGTAATATTGATGGAGAAAGAAAGCAAGAACTGCCTGAGGTAAGCGATGTAATTGTTAATAGTGTTTTTGATACTAAGTATACTTATGATAAGAAAGAGTATGATAGTTATATTGTTGATGTAAATTGGACATATAAAAAGGATCTTGGTTATCAAGATAAGATGAAGTTAAATATTATTAAAGATGGAACTGAATTGTATGTTGTTAGTGGGGAATAAAAAATATGTAAGTTTTAGTTACATATTTTTTTTTATTATGGATATTTTTCTATTCATTTTGCGAGTCTGTTGTTTCTTGATTTTCATTTTCTAATTCATTATTTGCTTGATTATTTTCATTGTCACTAGTAGAGTTATCTAGATTATTTTGTGTATCTTCTTCTGGCACTGTTGGCTGTTCAATAGGCGTTTGTATGTTTGATTTTACGTATATGTTTATGCTTTCAATTCTAAATACAGGAGTATATTCTTTTTCTTTTTGATACATAAATGTATAATCTGTAAATGATGATAATTCTAATTTTTCGTTTGTTTGAGAGTCTATGAAGTTTAGTTCTAAATTGTTTTTATTTGCAAATTCTTTTAATTTATTTACTGAATAATTTGAGAAGTTTGGAATAAGTGTGTATTTTGATTCGTTATATGTTCCATTACCAATTATTGTTTCTTTGTATGGTTCATTTAAGTTAAATGAGAATTTTTTTATTAGTGTTCCTTTTTTCTTTCCCAGATTTATTTTTATTGCATCTATTATGTCTTGCAGGCTTTGCTTATAGTAGAATGCAACTGATGCATAACTTTTTGTTGATGGTTCATATATCATATGTCCACTTTTACCTATAGAGTATGTTTTAAGTTTTGTTTTTTGTATATTTAGTGTGTTTGCATTTTTGTTGACTGCTAATGATTTTATTAAGTCGTATCCTGATAGCATTTGTTCTACTTTCATATTTGTATCTATGTTTTTACTTATTGTATCTAATATTTTATTTACTTCGGAAAGTGATGATATATTTTTAGCTGCGTTTAGTATTCCTTTTATTACTAGTTGTTGATTTGTATTTCTTGTAAAATCGTTTCTATTTCCTTTGTTGTAGTCTGGACAATATTTTGCCATTATTCTTCCAATATTTGACCCATCATTTGGCGAATGTCTGTTTCTTGCGAGTGCGAGAGCTTGTTCACCATTTAAATGTTGTTTTCCTTTTTCTACGAATACTGTATTTTTTCCCCATTTTCTTGAACTATTTTGTTCGCAGAAAGAGTATGGTACGTTTACATCTATTCCACCAAGAGCATCTACTAGTTTTACTAAGCCTTTAAAGTTTATTTTTACATAGTAATTTATATCTATTCCTGTTAAGTTTTCTACGGTTGTTATAGCTCCATTTGTTCCACACCAAGCTGATGTATTAATTCTTTGCATTCTTCCACCTGCGCATGAAACTGGTACAAATGTATCTCTAGGAAAAGATGTCATTGTTGCGGACATTGTTTTTGGATTGAATGATGCGAGTATCATTGTGTCCCCATTAAATGAAGCATTTTTTGATAGTGTTGGATCAGTAGAGTCTATTCCAAGAAGTAGTACTGTGAAGGGTTTTGTTAGTTTTGCTACTTGGTTTTCAGATGTTTCAACTTCTTCTTTTTTATATTCTTTTTCATATGTATATATTTCTTTTGCTCTATCTAAAATATCATTATATTCATCAAAAGTAGGGTATATATCTATGTATGATTTGGGTACAAATATTAAATCTACTTCTTTTTCATATAATGCATTTACAAGTTCTAATGCATCTGTGTAATTTATTATTTTGTTGTTACTACTGAGTTTATATTCTTTTATAACTTCATTAGGTAAAATGTAGTATTCAATATCTTCTTTTTGGTTTAATAAACCAATTTTTTTATCTTTTAAGTTTTTTATGTCATAGTTATTATCAAGTGATATTAGTTTGGTTGTGTGTGTTATAGAGGATTTATTCATGCTTGATAATTTATCATATAATACATTTTTTATTATTATACTTAATAATGTGTATGCTATTATGAAAATTACTGAGAATATTAGAGTTATTGTATGTCTCTTTTTTTTCATTTTTCTGTTTGAAAAGTGAAGTGAAAATATTAATGCTAAATTTATATATATTCCAATAATTATAAACATTATTCTATAGAAAGTTTCTATTCCTTTATATAAAATTATTGAATAGGATAGGTATATGAGTGATATAAATAGTAATAAAGAGACTATTATGTTTACTATTTTACTTAATTTACTTCTTAGTTTCATATTAATTCCTTTCTATAGTTCGTCAAGTTTTTTCATATCGCTTTTTTCTTTTGTTTTTTTCTTAGTTTCTTTTTTTGTCTTTGATTCATTAGTTTTAGTTTCTTTTTTATTTTCTTGTTCTTTGATTTCTTTTTTCTTTTTTTCTTGCTCTAGTTTTTTAACTTCTTGTAGTTTTCTTTTTCTTCTTTTGTTTTTTCTTATTTTTGATATAAGTATTCCTATTAAGATGATAAATATTATTAAGCTTTCTCCGCATAATAGTATAATAATATTAAAATATTTTGTTAATGTTTCTTCTGATTCTTTTTCTTCTGTATTGTCGTATGTTATTAGTGTGTTTAGTTTTGTGTCATATATGTAATAATCTTTTGTTCCAGTTAGTAAATCTTGTGCATGAATAATTGTAAATTGTGGATTAGTCATTATTAGAGCATCAAATGTTTGATCTGCGATAGTTATTGTTTCTTTTTTATATTTTTTATTTATTTCTTCATCTATTTTAAGAGGTAATATTATTAGTTTATCTAATGATATTTCTGTGTACTTTGTATATTTATTATTTTCATTATCATACATGTATAAGTTTATTGTTCCGCTTTCATCTTTTAAACCTACTAATGTAATATCATTTATTTCACTATAGAAACCTGGGACAGTTTGGTTATCAATTGTTATTTTTTTCTTTTCATAGTTGTCTGGTGCTTCTAGATTGCTTTCTCTTTTTACTACGGTTAGAGTGTTTCCTAGTGTATCTGTTACAGTTATTGGATTTGGATCTGTTACTTTGACTATTATTGTGTATGTTTTTGAACTTCCATTTTGAGCTGTGACAGTTATATCAAATTTGTTATCTCCTTCGCTTACTTCTTTTGTGCCTGTTCCTGATACTGTTGCTTTTGAGTCTTCTTTTGTAGCATTTATTTTTATTTTTGTTGTGTTTGCTTCTGCTTCTGCGGTATATTCAAGAGTTTTTTTATTAAATTTTGGTGATAGTGTAAGACCATCTATACTTAGTGATTTTAGATTATTATTTTTTGAATATGTTGCTTCTAGTTGTGCTTGTGTTATTACTTTTACTGATTTTGATCCTGCGGATACTGATAGTTTTGATTCGTTCCATGCGTATGCTCCATATGATTTAACTCCAATTGTTCCTGTACCTGTTCCGATTGCTTTAAATCTATATGTGTATGATGCGCTTTTTTTAGAACCGTTTGATGCATAATCTACTACATAAGATGTTCCACTTAAAAGTTTAAAGTTTTTTGAGTTATAGTTTATAACCCATTCCCAAGAACCAAGTGAAGTTGATGATGATATTTTTACTGTTACTGTAAATTCTTTCCCGACAACTATTTGACTAGTACTACTTGATACTGATATTGATGCACTTGCTGCGTTTATTTTTTGTGTATTTATGTGAAATGATAAGCAAGTAAAAAGTATTGTTAATAGTATATTAAATATTTTTTTCATGTTAACTCCTTTTATAATTTTTTATCTCCTTTTATATGTTTTTGTAATTGTAATAAATCTAGAATTGTTATTTTTCCATCTTCCGATGTATCTGCGGCTAGTGCTTTAGCGCCAGATAGAACACTTGATTTTTTTATATGTTTTTGTACTTGAAGTAAATCTAGAATTGTTATTTTTCCATCTGCTGAGGTATCTCCTTTTACTACTAGAGTAAATGTTTTTGAATCATTGAGTGTAGATATTGTTATTTTACTATTTGTTGTTATTAAACTTGATCCTGTTATTGTTTTGCCATTTGCATTTGTTAGTGTTACTTTATGTGCACCTGCTTTTATTAGGCTGTTTTTGTAATCGTTTGCAGTTGTTCCATTTTTTATTTTTGTTATATATGTTCCAGATACATTACCTTTTACTTCTTTTAATACAGAGTCTACTGTAGCTGTGTTTTCTACTTTATATACTGTTATTGTATATTTTTTTTCTTCTCCAGCTTCGCTTGTTACGGTTATTGTTATTTGGTTTTCGTTAGTTGGAAGTTCTACTTCGCCAATACCTGATATACTGCTTGTTTGTACTTTTGTTTTTGCATTTATTTTTATTTTTTCAGTTTTTAGTGGAACATAACTTGTGTATGTTAATATATCTTCGTCAAAGTCTGGTGATAGGTTGTAGTTTTCTATTTGTAATGATTCAAGGTCGTTGTTTGTATTTCCGCTGTTTGGAAGAGAGGTGTAGTCTGGCATATTATTATATATAGGTATTTCAAATATGAACGGAAGGTTAAGTACATCGCTATCTTTATATGAGTTATATGCGATGTTTCCTTCGGTTGCGGGTGCTTGGACATTGGTTTGATATTGATGTGTAAATGAGTCGTAGTATGCGTTTGGTCCGGTATTAAATTTTTGATAGTAAAGTGTTCCTTGTCCTTTTGTTACGTATCCATTTGCTAGAAAAGATGAACCTTCTGTTATTGCTGTTTCTATGTTGTTCCATAGTTCTCCATCTCTTTTTATTAGTTTTGCTGCGTATGCTAGACCTCTTGTTATTGCTGAGTATTTTACCCCATTTATTGTTGTTTCGTATGCACCTATATTGAAGAAGTTATAGTATCCACTATATTTTTCACCTTTCCATGTAAATTCAGTACCATTTGTTGAGTCACTTCCGTTTGCTCCAACTTCAAGTCTTATTCTACTTGCGATAAGTATAGGACTTATTTTGTTTGTTTTTCCTGCATTTACCATTGGATTTGTATATTTATCATCTGATAGTTTTCCACTTCCAAATACAGCTTTTACTAGTGTGCTATAGTTTGATTCAAGTTCTTTAGCATAGTCTTGTTTTTCAAACATGAATATTCTTTCTTTAGTAAGCCAGTTTCTTGGGTCCATGTAAAAAGCTATTACACCTTTGTTTATGTGGAACCATGAGGAACCTTCTGCTGGTGAAGAATTTGTTCTATAGTTATCATTTGTTGTTTGCATGTAGCATTTTCCAGTTTCTGAGTTTATAGCTTTTGTGAAGTCTATGTTTGTTTTGCTTGCGTTAAATATCCAATTTGGGTATTTTTCATGTAAGTATGAAAGATATGGCCAGTATGTTTCCGGAAATCCTGCTTCTTTTAGAGTTTTTTCATATTCGTTATCAGTTTTTGTTATATCTTCTTTTTTTGTGACGTAGTTTGAACAAATGTATCCTTGTGAGTTTGAATAGTATTTTATGTTATACCATTTACCACTTGAACAGCCTGTTTTTGATCCGTTATGAGTTGATTGAATTGTTACATTGACTCCAAGTGAAAGAGTATCTTTTGCATCATAAGATGTGCTTGTTCCTTTTCTAACCGCAACATTATTTGCATTTACTCTTGCTGTATAATCTATTACGTTTATTCCTGAATACGATGTGTTTGTGAATGAAACGTATTTACTGCATACATATCCAGTTTTATTATCATAAGTTATTTTATACCATTTATCTGAGCAACCGTCTCCAGTATAAAGTGTTTTATCTATAACTGTTATTTCTGTTCCGGAGTTTACTGTAACAATGTCTTTATAATTTGTTCCAGCACCTGTTCTTATTCTAACTGTGTCACCAGTTATTATCGCATCGTAAGAAGCGTTTATTTTTATAGGAATAAACATTATTATATTTATTATTAATATTGTTATTATGTGCTTTTTCATATAAGTCCTTTCTATCATTTATATTCAATATATAAATTATAACATTATTTGACATTTTTTTCATTATATATACTCATTTGTTTACAATTATTTAAAATTATTTTATAATTAATGTAATAGGGGAGATGTTATATGAAGTTTGAAGTTAATGGACATAATATTTTTTTAATAGTAGCGGTGTGTTTTTTATCATCTATTGTTTTTGTACAAATAATGAAGAAGTTAGCTCTTTATTTAGGAATAATTGATGCACCTATTAGTAAGAGAAAAATACAAACTAAAGCTGTTCCACTTCTTGGTGGAGTTGGTATTTTTATGTCATTTTTACTTGGATATATGCTTTTTGCACCTAAAAATAATTTGATGTTATCTGTTTTAATCGCTTCTTTTTTACTTTTATTAGTAGGTTTATTTGATGATTTGACTAAGAAAGAGGATATTAAAACTATTCCAAGTAAGTATAGATTACTTGTGCATCTTGCGTGTGCGTCTATAGTTGTTTTTTATGGAGGACTTGAGCTTACTAGTGTAAATTTATTTGGATATATAATTAATTTTGAAGGATTTTCACCATTTTTAACTATATTTATTATAGTAGCTATTATTAATGCGATTAATTTGATAGATGGTCTTGATGGTCTTTGTGCGGGCATTAGTAGTATTTATTTTCTTACTATTGCTATAATTGGATTTATTGTTCAAAAGTATGGAGGACTAGATATTATTTTATGTTTGACTATGCTTGGAGCGACTCTTGGCTATCTTGTACATAATTTTCCACCAGCAAGCATATATCAAGGTGATGCGGGTAGTACTTTTTTAGGACTTATGATTGCGGTTGTTTGTTTAATTGGATTTAAAACTACAACTATTACTTCTTTGGTTGTACCTATTTTTATGCTTGCTATACCAATTATGGATACTTTGTTTGCTATTATTAGAAGAAAACTTAAGGGTCAAAGATTTGATCAAGCTGATAAGGAACATATTCATCATCAATTTTTAAAGAAATTATCTAAGAAAAATTCTTTATTTGCTATATATGGAATTAATATTATGTTTTCTATTACTACGATTTTGTTTGTTTTAAAAAGAACTAAGTTAGTTGTATTTTGTTATGTGATTTTGTTATTTATAGTATTGTTTTTAGTTTTAAAAACTAATATTATATTTGAAAGAAAGAATGAGAAAAAGTAATTTTTCTTTTTTGATTAGGAGATGATTTTGCTTGAAAACTTGTGTACTAGGAACTGGTGCGTATGGACTTGCGCTTGCGAGTATATTGATTAGAAATAAAAATGAAGTTATTATGTGGACTCATAGTGAGGATGAGTATAATGATTTGCTTAAAAGAAGGAGTAGTAAACTTGATGGATATATAATACCTGATGGAATTATGTTTACTACTAACATTAAGGATGCGATAATTGGAACGGATTTAATAGTTATTGCTGTTCCTGCGTTTGCTTTTGAGGATACTGTTAAACTTATGAGTAAGTATATTCTTAAAAAACAGTTTGTTTTGATTGCGACTAAAGGTATACAGCAAAATACTTGTTTATTTTTAAATGATGTGTTTGCTAAATATTTAAATAATCCACTTGCGGTTATTTCTGGACCTACTTTTGCGGTTGATATTATAAAAGAGGTTCCTATTGGACTTTCACTTGCGACTAAGAGTAATAAAGTAGAAATGGTAGTTAGAAAATGTTTTGAAAATGATAAAACTAAGTTTAGAAGAACTAAGGATATTATAGGTGTTGAAATATGTGCATCCATTAAAAATGTTATGGCTATTGCTAGTGGTATGCTTGAGGGAATGGGTGCAAGTGATTCAACAAGAGCATTATTTTTAACAGAAAGTATGAATGATATTAAGGAACTTATTGATGCGCTTGGTGGTAAGAAAAAAACTATTTTATCTTTTGCAGGTTTTGGAGATATTTTAATGACATGTACTTCTAAGAGTTCAAGAAATTTTAGTTTTGGATATTTAATTGGAAGTGGGGCTAGTCATGAAGAAGTAAATGAATACCTTGAAAATACTACTGTTGAGGGAATGTATACTTTAAAATCTATACATAAACTTGTTAGAAAGAAAAATGTTAAGATGCCTATTATTAATTTAATCTATGATATTATAGAAGGAAAAAAGAATAAAGAAGAGTTATTGAGGTTTTTAATAGAGAAGTAAAAAATAAGTAGAACTTTTTAATCTAGGTATATAAAAAACTTATAATTTAAATGAAAAAACTTTCAGAAAAACAAAAGTTTTTTCATTTGATTTTCTTTTTTTATTTATTTTGTTATAATTTATTTATAATTAAGTGGTGATTAAAATGAATAATGAAAAGAATGTTATTGCGTTTATTGATAAATTATATAAAAATTTGTATTTAGATGAGAAAGTTATTCATCATGGTACGGGTAATAAGTATGATAAGTTTGAGAATATTGATGCTTATTTAAGTAGGCTAGAGAGTGTACATGATAAAGTATCTGAAACTGGAAGACATAAAGAATATTTAAAGAAATTATATTATGATAGGTATGTAATTAAGGAAGAAGATATTCCAAATAGTTATTATGAAC
>JAFQID010000037.1 GCA_017397685.1 Bacilli bacterium
CTTATAGGAAAGTTAATAATTTTTAAAAAGATAAGAAAATAAAAAAAGAGTACAAAAAAGGAACTCAATGTTAGTTGAATTAAAAATTAAAACTAATTAATTTTCTTCATATTTATAAATTTTACCTTTAACACCTATATAGAAAATTGCTACCATTTTACCAGGACATTTTTCACAATCAAATCTTGGTGGAATATTAGTGTCTACTCCGATTTGATCTGTTTTATTAAGCATTTCCACTATATATGTAGGAATTTTTCTTTAGTTTTACATAACGGACAAATAAACTCTATTTCTTTTTTATTTTTCATTTAAATATAACTCCTTTTAATAATTATAACATCGTTCATATTTCATGATATTATTACAAATATCACACTTTAAACGATTAGTGTTAAAGGTTCTCATAAGAAATAATTGCCATCGATTAAGAGATTTGATAATTGGTAATTTAATACTATTAATCAATTTTTTACAAGAATCATATAATTTATGTTTTTTAGAAGCATAAAAGCCATAATATCTAATAGTTTTAAATTGAGGCTTAGGAATATGTCTGATAAGTCTAGCAATAAACTCGAAAATATGAATTTTTTCAACAACAAAATTATCATTTTCATGTCTTTGATACCAAAAAGAGATAAAATTATTACCATCGATATCTATTATACGATATTGTGCGAAGCAAGGTCTACCACAATATCTTAAAACATAAGAAATAGCTTTTTTAGAATCAGGGAACTCATTTTTTTTACCATGTGGCAGTGGTAAGAAATATAAGCAGTGTTGTGATAAGTAATACTCGTAAACCCAGTATTTATAAAAGTTTATGATTTTTTTGATATATTTTTTTGTATTTTAAACTCTATACATAAGGAAAAAGAATAATATTATATGTACTTAAAATATAGTGAATATGCTCTATGGTATTTTATCTGGAAGAGTGGTAAAGATAACCAATGTTTTTGAAAAATAAATGTGGATAAGTTATGATTTATTCACATTTTTTTAAAAAGTGCAAATTATATGTTATAATTTACATAATTAGGAGGTGAAAAATGAAAAATACTGTTGTAACATACGAGACATTTCATGGAAGTGCGAGAAAGGTTGCTCAAATAATTTCTGATGAGCTTGGGTGCAAGTGTATTAATGTGGATACACCATTTGAGATTGAAAATTTGGATGGGATTGATAATATTATTTTAGTATTTAATTTTAGAGGTCCATACACCGCTCAATTAACTAAAATATATTTAGATAGAGTAAAAGAACAATTAAAGAGGAAAAATTTATTTTTGGTTGGGGAAGGTTTATTTTCAGAAAAAGAATTTCCTATTGTTGCTGATGAAATATATAAAAATAATCCATCAAAAACATTTAATAAATTTTTTGTTAATGGCCAATTGAGAATGGATATTTTATTTCCTGAAGAAAAAGTTATGTTAGGTAAGTTTGCTGATTTAACAGGGATGGAAATAAAGGATATGGGTGAACTTGATATTGCAAAAGCTAAAGATGTAGCGAGTAAGATTAAAGATATTATTAATTCTTCTAATGAAACTTTATATGTTGATTATATTCATGATAAAAATGAAACTGAAACTAAATGGGTTTGTAATATTTGTGGATATATACATTTTGGAGAAAATCCGCCAGAGAGGTGTCCTTTATGTGGTGTTGGAAGTGAATATTTTAAAAAAGTGTGAGGTGGATAGTAATATTCACTTTTAATTTGTTTAATATTTGTGTTATTATATAACTAGAGTATTAGACTAGTGATTAAGAGGTATTTTTATGAATTGGTTTGAAAGAATTGTTTATGCATTACAGTTTGAGGTTAATAGACCTAGTACTTTTGGCTTGTTTCATTTTGTTTGGTTAGTTTTATCTATATTAATGATTATTTATTTATATAAGAAAAAGCATGATGAAAAAATACTTAAAAAAGTACTTTTGATATATGGATTTGGATCTTTTATTTTGGAGTTGTTAAAGCAAATAGTTTGGTCTTTTAATTATGATGTTGTCAGTGGAATTGTTAGCTGGGATTATCAGTGGTATGCTTTTCCTTTTCAGCTTTGTACTACTCCTATATTTGTTTGTATTATTTGTGGTTTTCTTAATAAAGGAAAGGTTAGAGATTGTTTACTTAATTATGTTGCTTTTGTTACTATTTTAGGAAGTATTGCGACTGCTATTTATCCTGAGTCTTGTTTTGTAAGTACTCTTTTAATAAATATTCATACTATGTATCTGCATTTTGGTAGTTTGGTTGTATCTTTTTATTTATTATTTAAAGAAGTTAATATTAATTTTAAAAGTTTAATATCTGGTTATTTTGTTTTTATTGTTTTTGTTTTAATTGCTCAGGTTATGAATGTTTGTGTATATAACTCTGGTATTTTGAATGGTGAGGTATTTAATATGTTTTATATTAGTCCATATTTTACTAGTTCTTTACCTTTATATGATGTTGTTCAAAAAAATAGTCCTTATGTTATTTATTTTTTGTTTTATTTGATTACTATTTTTCTTGGATCTTTGATTGTGTTTTTAATTAGTAAATATTTTAGTGAAAGGAAGAGTTTATGAAGAAATTATTGTTAATTATATGTTTGGTTTTTATGGTTGGATGTGAAAGTGTTGATTATAAAAAATTAATGAGTGAAAATGAGTATGTTATTGTTGATGTTAGAGATAATTTTGAATATGAGGAAAATCATGTGATTGGTGCGGTTAATGTGCCTTTAAGTGAGATTGATAGTTATGATTTTGATGATGATAAGTTAATATTTGTATATTGTTTTAGTGGTATGAGAAGCAAAGAAGCTTATAATTTTTTGAAAAGTAAAGGTTTTGAAGTTTACGATCTTGGTTCTATAGATTCTATTGATTTGCCTAAAGAATATTTACATTAGTTTTTTGATAGTTTATAATATTTTTTATGGGGGAATGATTTTATGTTTGGTATTAATGATCAGGTTTCTTTGGCTATAATAAATACAGTTGATATAAATGGGAATGGACTTAGTTTTAATTTGGTTTTTCCAATTAATCATTCTTATTATCATATTCCAGAGAATATTTTTAAGATGAGTGTAATGGAATATCATCATTGTCATAATGATTTTGGTTTTTTAGTATTTGATATTTATGTTGGTAATTGTGATTCTTTTGAGTCTTTGTTTATGAAGCAAGTCTCTAATGGTAAATCAGTTATCTTTAAAAATGTAGAGTCTATTTTAAATTTAAATGATAATGTTTGTTACTATTATGATTCTGATGGTAATGCTGTAGTTATGAATACATTAAATGAAAATGATATTGTTGTTAAAAACTTGGATGAACTAAGAGAAGTGTTTTTTGAGATTTCTGAAAGTTTTAAAAGTTTAAAAAAAGAAGTTATAAATGTAAAAAAACTTTCTCATAAAAATAAAAGTAAAAATTAATACATGTTTTTTAGAAATTGTGTTTAAAAACATGTTTTTTTATGTGGACTTATTTTTGTTTTTTTGTTAAAATATTTTTATGGACAAAAAAGAACTACTTAAAAAACTTGAAAATTATAAAAGTGATCTTTCTTCAATTGGAGAAAGTATTTGTATTGAAAATAAAAAAATCAGATATGATGAACTTAATAATATTATGAATAGTGATGGCTTTTGGGAAGATACTTCTAAAGTTAAGGAAATTAGTGGAGAAATAAAATTATTAAGAGAGGATATATCTTTGTATGATGAGTTAAGTGATATGCTTGATTTGTTTTTTATGATGTTAGATGAAAATACAGATGAAGTAATTAGTGAAATAGATTCTTTTGATGAAAAGTTTAATATGCTTAAACTTAAATCTTTACTTAGTGGTGAGTTTGATAATAACAGTGCGTATGTTGAGATACATTCTGGAGCTGGCGGTACTGAAAGTAATGATTGGGCTGATATGATTTTTAGAATGTATACTAGATTTTTTGAAAAAAATGATTATACATATGAAATTTTAAGTGTTCAAAATGGCGAAGAAGTTGGTATAAAGGGAGCAACTATTTTAGTTAGAGGGTACTTTCCTTTTGGTTATTTAAAGGGAGAAACGGGTGTACATAGGCTTGTTAGAATTAGTCCTTTTGATAGTAATAAAAGAAGACATACTTCTTTTGCATCAGTGTTAGTTACTCCTGAGATTTCTAATGATTTTAATATTGAAATTAAGGAAAGTGAACTTAAAATAGATGTTTATAGAAGTAGTGGAGCTGGCGGTCAAAGTGTTAATACTACTGATAGTGCGGTTAGAATTACACATTTACCTACAGGAGTTGTTGTTACTTGTCAAAATGAAAGAAGTCAAATTAAAAATAAAGAAAAAGCTTTAGAGCTTCTTAAAAATAAACTTTATATTCTTAATGAAGAGAAGTTTAATGAAACTTTAAAATCTCTTAAAGGAGATGTTATGGATGTTAATTTTGGTAGTGCTGTTCGTAGTTATGTAATGTGCCCTTACACTTTGGTTAAAGATAATAGAAGTAATTATGAAACTGCTAATGTCCTAAAAGTACTTGATGGAGATATAAAAGAGTTTTTAGAAGCAGGTCTTAAAAAACAATAAGGTATAGATTTATTGTTTTTTTTTTGTTATAATTTTAATAGGAGAAAAAGATAAAATGAGGTTTAGATTTTTTAAAAAAATTGATAGTGAAAAAGTTAAAATAAGTGTTATAAAAAAACAAACTTTGTGGAGAAGTTTGCTGTTTGTTTTTGGAACTTTTTTATCCGCCATTTCATTTAATTTATTTTATGTTCCGAATAATTTTGTTTCAGGTGGACTTGGTGGTATTTCAATTATTTTGAATCAATTATTTAGTTTAGATGCTTCTTTAGTAATCTTGGTTGGAAATATTATCTTTATTATTTTAAGTATTATTATTCTTGGAGTTAAAGATTCTATTTTAAGTATAATAGGAGCACTTACTTATACTGCGTTTGTGTATGCATCAGTTAATATAGCTGATTTGATACATTTTTCATTTGATAATATTTTGCTTTATGTTCTTGCGGCTGGTATTGTTGGTGGATTTGGTGAAGCACTTGTGTATAAAGCTGGTTTTACTACTGGTGGAACAAGTATACTTGCTAAAATTATTCAAAATAAATTAAAAATGCCTCTTGGTAAGATTATTAGATATATATCTATTGTTATTGTAATAGGTGGAGGAATTACTTTTGGTTATACTGCGATTATGTATTCTTTAATTATTAGTGCTATTTCATCTTATATGGTTGATAAGATTATGCTAGGTATTAGTGATAGTAAAACATTTTTTATTCAAACTAGTAAGGAGGATGAGGTAAAAGATTTTATTCTTACTGTTATTGAAAGTGGTGTTACTGAGTTTGAAACTAAAGGTGCATTTACTCATAAAAAGAAAAAGATGCTTATGTGTGTTGTATCAACTGAAAAATATTCTTTTTTAAAAAGTGCGATTGAAGAGATTGATTCAAATGCATTTATTGTGGTTTGTGATTGTTATGAAGTGTATGGTGGAACTAAAAGGAAAAAATTGTCTTTTGATTAGTATGGATTATATTATATAATAATAAGTATTGGAGGAGTTATGCAGTTAATTGAACTTAAAAATGTACATAAAAGATATTCTAATGGAGTTATGGCTCTTTGTGATGTTAGCCTTGGAATATCTAAGGGTGAGTTTGTATTTGTAATTGGAGCAAGTGGAAGTGGAAAGAGTACTTTAATTAAACTTCTATATAGACAAGAAAAACCTACTAAAGGTGATGTTTATGTAGGTGGTGTAAATGTTGCTAGACTTAGAAATAGAAAGGTTTATAAACTTAGAAGAAAACTAGGTATAGTATTCCAAGATTATAAGTTGCTTCCTAAAATGAATGTTTATGAAAATGTTGCTTTTGCTTTAGATGTATATGGCCTTAAAAGTAGTGAAATAAGAAAAAGAACATTAAAAGCAATTGAGCAAGTAGGACTTAAAGATAAACTTAGAAGTTATCCAGATCAATTATCTGGGGGTGAGCAACAAAGGGTTAGTATAGCAAGAGCTATTGTTAATAATCCAAAGGTTTTGATATGTGATGAACCTACTGGAAACTTAGATCCTGATACTTCTATGGAGATAATGAAAGTTATAGAAAGTATTAATGAGGATATGGGTACAACTGTTATTATGGCAACTCATGATAAAGATATTGTAAATAAACTTAAAAAAAGAGTTATTGTAGTTGATAAGGGTATGATAGCTAGAGATAGTATGAAAGGAAAGTATAAAAATGAAGGCGTTTAGAATACTGGGAAGAAATATTAAAGATTCATTTAAAGGTGTATTTAGAAATTTTTCACTTTCTATTGCTAGTATATCTTGTATAACTATTACACTTATTTTAGTTGGTTTTAGTATCATCCTTTCTTATAATGTTAATAGATTTACGGCTGATATTGAGAAAGATATAACGATAGTAGTTTTTCTTGATAATGATGTTACTAATGTAGAGGCTGATATGATTGGTGATCAGATTGGAAAATTACCTAATATTGAATCTGTTAATTTTAAGTCAAAAGAATCTGTTAGACAAGACTGGATTAAAGAAGACCCGACTTTGGAAGGTGTTTTATCTCAATACGATGCGTCTACTAATCCACTTCAAGATTCTTATTTGGTTAAGGTAAAAGATATAGAGATAATTGGAGATACTGCGGATAGAATATCTGTTATTGATGGAGTTTATCTTGCTAAATATGGTGAGGGTACTGTTGAGGAACTTGTTAATATTTTTGATGTTGTTAAAAAAGTTATGTATATAGTGGTTGTAGCTCTTGTTTTGGTTACTGCATTTTTGATTAGTAATACTATTAAGATTACTATTCAGTCTAGGAAAAGAGAAATAGAAATTATGAGACTTGTTGGAGCAAGTAATATGTATATTAAATTACCTTTCTTTTTTGAAGGTATATTACTTGGTTTTATTGGAAGTGTTATTCCGATGGCAACTTGTTTCTTTGGATATGATTTTTTATATGAGAAGTTAGGAGGTCAACTTTTTACGCCTATAATTAAGTTGGTTAAGCCAAATGAAGTAATTTATATAACAATGCTAGTTTTGGTTGCCGTTGGTGTTGTTGTTGGAGCGTTTGGAAGTTATAGAGCTGTTAAAAAGCATTTGAAGATATGAGTGTAATAAAAAAAATATTTGCTATTTTCTTTTGCATTATTCTTTTTATGCCTAGTGTTTATGCGAATACTAGTGAGGATCCTACATCTTTAAAGGAGTACCGTGAATATCTTGCTGGGTATGAGGCTAAGAAAGATAGTTATATTGCTAAAAGAAAAGCTGCTGAAAAACAAATTAATAAATATGAAAAAGAAATTGAAACTGCTAATAAAAATATAGAAAAAAAGGAAAAACAAATAGAAGAATCTAAGGCTGAGATTAAAAGATTAAATGCTGAGATTGAATCTAAAAGTAAGGAGATAGATAATTTACTTTCTTTTTTACAAATATCTGATGGTGATAATGTATACCTAGAATATGTTTTTGGAGCGCAATCATTTACTGATTTTATATATCGTTCTGCGGTTGTTGAGCAGATGTCAGTTTATAATGAAAATCTTATTTCTGAGATGAAAGATTTGATTGAAGAAAATAAAAAACTTCAGATAAAATTAGATAAAGAAATTGAAGATCTTGAGAATGTAATAGTTGATCTTGAGAAAACTTTAAAGAAATCTAATATAGCACTTGAAGATATTAGTGAGCATCAAGTGGATGTTGAGGCTGATATTAAAGCTATTAAAAGTACTATAGATATGCTTGAAGATTTATATGAGGAAGAGGGCTGTGAAGAGTCTATGACTATGCTTTCTTGTTTAGGCGTTGTTTATAGTGATGGATTTACTAGACCTTTAGTTAGAGCTTCTGTTACCAGCGAATATGGTATGAGATTTCATCCAACTCTTCATTATTATAGAATGCATAATGGTATAGATTTAGGTGTTTCAATGGGAACTAAAGTTTATGCTTCTGCGGCAGGGGTAGTTTATAAAATTACTAAGAAAAGTTCTTGTGGCGGTAATATGGTGTGGATTAGGCATAATATTAAAGGTACAGAGTATCAAAGTGTTTATCAACATTTACATACGATAAATGTTAAATTAGGTCAATTTGTTACTATTCAAACTGTTGTAGGAACATCTGGTGGTGGAGAAAGTTATGATAGATGTTCTACTGGTCCTCATTTACATTTTGGTATTATGAAAAAGGGAAGTTATGTAAATCCAAGGAATTATATTGAATTCCCAGCAAAAGGAAAAAGATTTACAGCAAGATTTTATTAAAAGTTAAGCATCGTTTGTGATGCTTTTTGCTTGAAATAAGAGGTTTGTTTTTATATAATGTATTTGGTGAAGAATATGTCGTTTACTAGTGATATAAAAAAAGAAATGGTTAGTTATTCTGCTGATGATACTGAAATTATTGCTGAACTTTCAGGTGCTTTTAATATTTCCGGAGTATTTGAAAATGGGTGTATTTCTATTGTTAATGAAAATGAGAATGTTATTAAAAGATTATATAATTTAATTGTTAATAAATATCATGTTAATGTTATTTTTGAAAAAGATATTTATAATTCACTTAGAAAAAAAATGTTAACTAGGATGATTATTAATGAGAAGGTTGATTTGATTTTAGAAGATTTGTGTTTATATGATAAAAACTTAAGAAAGGTTATTCCATATGAATATATAGTAGATACTGATAAAGAAAAACAAGCTTATTTAAGAGGTGTATTTTTACTGTGTGGTAGTATTAACGATCCTAAAACAAGTAGATATAGTCTTGGTTTTGTTATTATTAATAAAGATACTGCTTATTTTGTTTGTAAATTATTAAATGATCTTGGATTTAATGCTAAGGTTTTAAAAAGAAGTAAGAATTATATGGTTTATGTTAAAGAGTCTGAACAAATAAGTGATTTTATTAAAATGTTACCTGCGATGAATAGTTTGTTTTATTATGAAGACATTAGAATATACAGGGATTTACAAAATATGGTAAATCGTATAAATAACTGTGAACAGGCTAATGCTGATAAGGTAATTAATGCATCTTTTGAACAACTTGAAATGATTAAATTGCTTAAAGAAAGAGTGGATTTTGATTTGCTTGATGAGGGAATTAAGGATGTATGTGTTTACCGTGAAAAATATCCTGATGTTTCTACTAGAGAGCTTGCTGAGATTATAAGTTATGAAACTGATAAGTCTATAAGTAAAAGTGGTATTAATCATAGATTTAGAAAGATTAAAAAAATACTTGAGAACAATTAAAATAATAGAGCATTTTACTCTATTATTTTATCTATTAAACCATATTCTTTTGCTTCTTTTGATGTTAAAAAGTAGTCTCTTTCTGAATCTTTTTCTATTTTTGATAGTTCTTGATTTGTATTTTTTGATAGAATTTTATTTAGTTTTTCTTTTAATCTTAATATTCTTTCTGCGGCTATTTTTATTTCTGTTGCTTGTCCTTGTGCTCCACCTAGTGGCTGATGAATCATTACTTCTGCATTTTTAAGTAAGTATCTTTTTCCTTTGCTTCCACTTGATAGTAGGAAAGCTGCCATTGATGCACACATTCCTACTCCTATTGTTGATACATTGCTTTTTACATGATTCATTGTGTCGTATATAGCCATTCCTGCTGTTATACTTCCACCTGGGGAGTTTATATATAATTGAATATCTTCATTTGAAATACTATCTAAATATAATAATTCGCCAATTATAATACTCGAGAGTTTATCATCTATTTCACCATCTAAAAATATTATTCTACTTTGAAGTAATTTTGAGTATAAATCAAATACTCGTTCTCCAGAATCCGTTCTTTCTAAAACATATGGTATTGTCACTATGGCCTCCTGTATATATTTTAGTCAATTTGTTTCAATTTTATTCACAAAAAGTTTTTTGTTTGATAAAATAATAATGGTGAATATAATATGAAGGAACAAGTTAAACTTATATATAGTGATGGAACTGTTGAAATGAAAAGAAAAGGTATTACTGTTTTAGAACTTTTAAAAACAGTAGATCCAAGTAAGCAAATTGTAGGTGTTCGAATTAACGGTGAAATAGTTTCATATACGTATGAAATTATGGATGATTGTGAAGTTAAGTTTATCACTTTATCAGATAGAAATGGACTAAAAATATACACTAAAGGTCTTCAATATGTGTATATTGTGGCTGTTAAATTGTTGTTTGGTGATGAGGCTATAGTTAGAATTAAACATTCAATTGATAAAGCTATTTATAGTGAAATTGAGATGAAGAAAAAGTTAACTAAGGAATTAGTTGGTAAAATAAAATCTAAAATGAAAGAGATAATAAGTGCTGATTATATGTTTAATAGAATTAGCTGTAATAGGCTTGATGCTTATGAATATTGCAAGGAGCTTGGTGAAAATGAGAAGTCACTTAATTATAAGTATATGTCTAATGATTTTGTGACTATGTATGAACTTTTAGGTGAGTATAATTATTTTTACTATTTGATGCCTATTAGTACTGGTGTTCTTACTAGATTTGATTTAACATACGCTGAACCTAATGGTGTTGTGATAAGTTATCCTATTGATAATGCTGTTCCTAAGTATATTCCATCTCCTAAAGTTATTAATGCTTTTAAAGAGTATGAAAATGAACTGGCTAAAATGAATGTATATTATGCTGGTGATATAAATAAGATAGTTGTTGAAGGTGGTATAAATGATTTTATACAATCTAATGAACTACTTTATGATTCTAGAATATATAGAATAGCGGATAAAGTAAAGAAAGATAAAAATATTAAAGCTATTTTAATATCAGGTCCTTCTTCTTCTGGTAAGACTACTACTTCTAAGAAATTATCTTTAGTTCTTAAAACAATGGGTATTAGTTCTTTAGTGGTATCAACTGATGATTATTATGTTAATAGAGTTGATAGTCCTAAGAATGAAGATGGTGAGTATGAGTTTGAAAGTATAGAGGCGCTTGATTATCAATTATTTAATAGTCACATTAAGGATTTGCTTTCTGGTAAGGAAGTGTTAATGCCTAAGTATAATTTTATTACTGGTGAGAAAGAATATAAAGGAAGTGGTGTTAAATTAGATGAAAATCAGGTTTTAATTATTGAAGGGCTTCATGCGATAAATGATAGTTTGACTAGTAGTATTCCAAAAGAAAAGAAAATAAAAATATATATTAGTCCGTTTAATCCGGTTAGCCTTGATAGACATAATCATATTTCTACTACTGATATGAGACTTTTAAGAAGGATGATTAGAGATAATGCTCATAGAGGATATAATGCTGATATGACTATGGATAAATGGAAAAAGATGAGGAAAAGTGAAGAAATGTATGTATATCCTTATCAAAGAAAAGCGGATTATATAATTAATACTTCTTTGGCTTATGAGATTGGTGTTATAAGGACTTATGCGGAGCCGCTTTTATATTCAGTAAGCCCTGATTCGCCTAATTATGAGGAAGCACTTCGAATGCTTGATTTTTTGAAAGGATTTATTAATATACCTGATACCTGGGTTCCTAAGACTAGTGTTCTTAGAGAGTTTATAGGTGGAAGTTATTTTGAACAATAAAGGAGGAAAAATATGTTGAAAGTAGCGATTAATGGATTTGGAAGAATAGGAAGGGTAGCACTTCGTTTACTTGAAGGAGATGAAGATGTAGATGTAGTAGCTATAAATGATTTAACTGATGCTGAGCAACTTGCTTATTTATATAAGTATGATTCTGCTCATAGAACTAATAAATCTAGAATTGGTTTTGATGAGGATGAGATTTATATTAATGATAAAAAAATTAAGGTTTATAAAGAAAGTGATCCAAGTAAGCTTCCTTGGGGTGAGCTTGATGTTGATGTTGTTTTAGAGTGCACAGGTGTGTTTACTTCTAAGGAAAAGTGTATGGCTCATATTGATGCTGGTGCGAAGCATGTTATAATTAGTGCACCTGCGAAGGATGATGCTAAAACTATTGTTTATGGAGTAAATGATGATATTTTAAATAGTGATGATTTAGTTATTAGTGCGGCTAGTTGTACGACTAATTGTCTTGCTCCGGTAGTTAATTTAATTCATAAGAATTTTGGTGTTGTTAAAGGTTTTATGACTACTGTTCATGCGATGACTAATGATCAAGAAACTTTAGATATTCCTCATAAAAAAGGAATACTTGCTCGTAGGGGAAGAGCAGCATCACTTAATATTATTCCAACATCAACAGGAGCAGCTAGTCAAATAGGGAAGGTTGTTCCAGAACTTAATGGTAAACTTGATGGTCTTGCATTTAGAGTTCCTGTTGGTGATGGATCTGTTATTGATTTGACTATTGAAGTTGATAGAATTGTTTCTGAGAAAACTTTAAATAATTTATTTAGAGATAATCAAAGTGAAACGCTAAAGTTTACTATGGAACCTGTTGTTAGTAGTGATATTATTGGAGAGACATATGGTGCTTTAGTAGATGGATTACTTACTAAGGTTATTGAAAGTAATGGAAAACAATTAGTTAAAGTTGTAGCTTGGTATGATAATGAAGTAGGTTATACCGCTCAAATGTTAAGAACTATGAAAAAGTTTATGGAATAAAAATTTTAGTCTATGTACTAAAGTTTTTTTCTTTACAAGGTTATTTAATCATTATATAATATTTATTATTATTTTATTTTAATTGAGGAAGGTATAATGCTAAAGTTTGATTGTAAAAGTATTAATAAAAATTTGGAAAGTAATTTAAGGAAAATTAGTTTAAGAAGTGCTTTTTTTGGTAGTGCTTTATTATCTGCTGTAATGCTTTTTTGTGGGTGTAATAAAAAAGAAGATTGTATTGTTAGTGAGATGCATGCTCATAAATATATTAATGAAAGTTCTTTTGATAAATTTATAATTAGTGAAAAAGAAAAACAGAGAGGCTGGCAAAGACAAGATGCTTTTATTTTAGTTAATGATGATATTAAAGAGTTAATTAAGTTTGAAAATAGAAACGGTTTGTTTAGAATATCTAATAATAGAGATAAAATAAAAGAAATTGAAGATACAAATACGGATTATATTGAGTATGAATATGAATATGTTCGTGTATATCTTGTTGGAGATATTGTTCTTTCAGAAACGGCTACAGCTTGGACAAGAGATTCTAATAATCCTGATTTAACTGGTAATAGTCGCCGTGTACATTATAAATATTATGGTTATAAAATCATAAGAAATGAAAAAGGAAATTTGGAATTAGTTCAAAGTGAAATGGTTGATAGTATAGATGATTTGCCCGAAGATTTTATTTATATAAAGGAAGATTTTGTAAGTAAAGTATATTATGATTCTGAACTTTTAAAAGATTTAAGTGTTGATAATAATGATTATAATTTTAGACAAGATGAAAATTTTGATAGTGAATTACAATCTGAATATGAAAAGCAATTAAAATTAATTCCATAAAATTGTAAGTTTTTTAGAAAAGTTAATATAATAGAGTTTTGTTTAAAAAAATATACATGTTATGCAAAAATAATGTGTGTATTTTTATTTTAGGATAATTTGATAGAAATTCCTTTGCTTAAAATTATCTTATCATATTTACAATTTGTTATTATTGTTATAAAATTAGTATAGGATAGTAGGTGCTAATATGTATGAGAATAAAGTGTTAATTAATTTGTATATAGTGTCTTTAGATAAAAGATTTGAAATATTTATTCCTGTTAATGAAAAAGTAGGTAATATTTCAAAATTATTTAATATTACTTTATTTGATTCGATTGATAATAGCAAGAATACTACTATTGTTAATGCTGAAACTGGAAAATACTATTTGAATAATGAGTTAATTATTAATACTGATATTAGAAATGGTTCCAATTTAATTTTATTATGAGGTTATTATGAACGCATATTTATTTAATGATGAAAATATAATTTCTTTAGCTTTGCCTGTTAAAAAAATAGGTAATTTTTGGATGACCAATAAGGATTCTGAAAATATATGTAATATTAGAGCTGAAGATGGTAAATGGATTTTAAGTGGTAGTGAAAACTCTGTTATTCAAATTGATAATAATCAAGTAACAGATGTTGAAATAAAAAATAAAATGTATTATACAATTACAAAGAATGAGAAAAAGTACATTGTCTTTTTCTCTAATGCTGTTGATAAAAATTTTAATAAATATAAAATTAAAGAAAGTAATCAAATAATCATTGGTAATAAAAGTGGATGTGATATTATTACTAATATTCCTTTATTTGAAGATAAAACAGTAATTATTAAGCGTTCAAAAAATAAATGGAATGTTTTACCAGGTGAAATGAAATGTTATGTTAATAATGTTGTTTGTGAAGGTAATGATATTAATGTTGGGGATGTTTTAAATATTTTTGGATTTAAGATATTATTTTTGCTTGATTCAATAGTGGTTAGTAATTTATTTAATAATATTATAAGTAACAAATTATTGATTGATGATTTGATGGTTGAAGATGATGTTATTAATGAAGAAATTCTTGATAAGAATTTGTATGAAGAAAAAGATTATTTTTTGAGATCTCCTAGACTTAGGAAAATTATTGAAACTTATCAAATGAAAATAGATTCTCCGCCAGCTAAACAACCTGAAGATGAAACACCTATGATTTATACTCTTGGACCTATGCTTACTATGGGTACTACTTCTATTGTGACTATGACTTCTACTTTTGTTCAAATTTCTAATGGTCAAAGAGAACTTGGTTCTTCAATTCCAACGTTAGTAATTGCTTTTGCTATGCTTTTATCTATGCTTGTTTGGCCTTTTCTTATGAAAAGGTATCAAAAAAAACTTAGAGAAAAGAAAGAACAAGAGAGGCTTTCTAAATATGGTGCTTACTTAAAAGAAAAAGGTAATGATATTTATTTAGAATATTGTAATCAAAAGAAGATACACGAAGAAAATTTGTTATCAACTGATGTTTGTTATGATATGGTTATTAATAAAAGAAGAAGTTTATGGTCTAGAAAGTTTGACCAAAATGATTTTTTAACTTGTAGGGTAGGTATTGGTGAGACTTTATTTGATGCGAATATTAATTATCATTCTGAGGATTTTTCTTTAGATGATGATAGTTTAAAAAATAGTGTTGATGTTTTAATTAATACTCATAAGATTATTAAAGATGTTCCTATAGGATATTCGTTTTTAGATAATCATTTAACTGATATATATGGTGTATTTCCAAAATATCTTGATTTTGTTAATAATTTGATTCTTCAAATGATTGCTTATCATAGTTATGATGAACTTAAAATAGTTGTTTTTACTAATAAAAAGAATAGTAAAAGATGGGATAATTTACGTAATTTACCTCATATGTTTTCTAATGATAAAAGTATTAGATTTTTTGCTAGTGATACTGAGGAAATGCAAGTTATTTCTAATTATTTAATTCAAGAGTTTAATAATAGAGAAATTTTAATGAATCTTAAAGATAAAGAAAATAAAAAGAAATTTATTCCTCATTATTTTATGATAATTGATGATATAGATTTAGCAAGGAAAGTTAATATATTTGAAAAAGTTGTTGAAAATCCTGGGGTATATGGTTTTAGTATTTTAATGCTTGAGGAAAAATTATCTAAAGTACCAAGTGAAGTAAATAAGTTCTTTGTTATTGGTGAGAAAACTTCTATGATTTTAGATAGTAGTAATAATAAGCAAATTAGATTTGTTGATGATGTTAAAGATATTTATGATATGAAATTATGTAGTAAAATTCTAAGTAATTTACCAGTTTATGTAGATAGTAAAGAAAAGCATTTACCTAATACTATAACATTTCTTGAAATGTTTCAAGTAGGTCAAGTTGATCAATTAAATGCTCTTAATAGATGGAAAAATAATGATTCTACTAAGTCTTTGAAAGCACCTCTTGGAGTAGGAGATAATGGAGATTTATTTTATCTTGATATTCATGAAAAATATCATGGACCTCATGGTCTTATAGCGGGTATGACTGGTAGCGGTAAAAGTGAATTAATTATTACTTATGTTTTGTCTTTAATGATTAATTATAGTCCAGAAGATGTTGCTTTTGTTTTGATAGATTATAAAGGTGGAGGTTTGACTGGGGCTTTTGAAACTGGTGAAGATGGTGTGAGTCTTCCTCATATAGTTGGTACGATTACTAACCTAGATAAAACTGAAATTAATCGTGCTCTTGCGAGTATTCAAAGTGAGCTTAAAAGAAGACAAGAAAAGTTTAATGAAGTTAGAGTGGCAACTGGAGAGAGTACTATTGATATATATAAATATCAGAAGTTATATAAAAGTGGTGTAATTAAGGAACCGATGCCTCATTTATTAATAATAAGTGATGAGTTTGCTGAACTTAAAGATCAACAGCCAGAGTTTATGGATGACTTGATTAGTACTGCTAGAATTGGTAGAAGTCTTGGCGTTCATTTAATACTTGCTACTCAAAAACCTAGTGGTGTTGTTGATGGTCAGATTTGGAGTAATAGTAAGTTTAAAATATGTTTAAAAGTTCAAGATAAACAAGATAGTATGGAAATGATTAAGTGTGCTGATGCTGCTGAACTTAAAAATGTTGGTAGATTTTATTTACAAGTTGGATATAATGAACTTTTCTTGATAGGCCAAGCTGCTTGGGCGGGTGCTTCTTATATTCCAAGTAAAGAGTTTAAGAAACCAATTGATAAGAATCTTTATTTTATTGATAATACTGGTAGTGTAATTAAAACTATTAATAATAGTTTTGCTAATAAAATGGTTAAATTTGATGGCGAAGAATTACCAAATATTGTTGAATATATTAAAAATATATCTAGTGAAATGTCTTTTGATATAAGAAAACTTTGGCTTGATAGAATTCCAAGTAAAATTCATATTGATAATTTAATTAAGAAATATAATTTTAATAAAAGAAGTTGTTTTATTGATTTAATTGTAGGCGAGTATGACAACCCTAATGAACAGATGCAAGGATTGCTTACGCTTCCTATTACTGAGGAAGGTAATGCTCTTATTTATGGAATGAGTGATAGTGGTAAGGATGAACTTCTTAGATCTTTGGTTTATGGTGCGATTAAGAATTATGATAGTAGTGAACTTAATTTATATTTAGTTGATTTTGGTGCTGAAACTTTAATTAACTTTGATAATGCTCCTCAAGTTGGTAATGTAATAATTAATGGTGAAACAGAGAAGTTAGAGAATTTAATTAAAATGCTTAATAGTGAAATGATTCAGCGTAAGAAATTATTTACTTCATATAATGGAAATTATATTGATTATATTAAGAAAGCTAATAGGAAATTACCTAATATTTTAGTCTTTATTAATAGTATAGAAGTAGTTAGTGAAGTTTATCCAAATATTATTGATTCTTTAGCTCCTTTAGTTAGAGAAGGTACCAAATATGGGATAAGTTTTGTTATAACTACTAATAGTCAGACATCGATTAAGTTTAAAATATCTCAGTGTTGTAAACAAGTATTATGTTTGCAGTTAAATTCAGATAATGAATATAAAGATATTTTAGGAAGAACTGAAGGATTAGTTCCATCTAATATTATTGGAAGAGGACTTGTTAAACTTGATAGGGTATGTGAGTTTCAAAGTGCTACTGTTGGAGATGATAATGAGTATGAACTTGTTAATGAACTAATTGATGAGTTAAATGCTACGGATATGATGAAAGCTAGGAGCATACCAATTATGCCTGATACGATTACTATAGATTACATGATAAAAAGACAAAAAGGAATCTCTGGTGTTCCTATTGGTATAAATAAAGAAAATCTGATTAGTAATTTATATGATTTTTCTAAAAATGTTATTAATTTAGTAAGTTATAATGATGAGAATAGTAGCAAATTATTTGTATATAACTTTTTAAAAGTAATTGAAAATGTTGATACTTATAATAAAGTGGTTATAGATGCTAGTAATTATTTTGAAGGATTTAATTATAAAATTGATTATGTTAATAGTAAGTTTAATGAAATTGTTAATAACCTTCAAGTTATTAACAATCAAATTCAAATTAAGTATAATGAAAATAATAAAAATATTAGAAGTATTAAAAATCTGAATCATACTATGGTGTTTATTATTGGAATATCTAAGTTTATTGATTCTTTAGATGATGAACATAGGAATATATTTAAAGAAATTGTTAATAATAATAAAGAAACTTTAAAGATTAATTTTGTTTTCTGTGATGTACCATCTAATTATAAAAAATATGAGTATGAGGAATGGTATAAAAATAATGTTAACAATAGTAATGGTATTTGGATTGGAAGTGGTATTGGCAATCAATTTGTTATTAAAACTTCTATTGCTCCGTCTGGAGTTTCAAGTATAGATAATGAATATGCGGTTGTTGTTAAAAATGGAATGCCAATTGTTATTAAAGTTATTAATGAAATAAAAGATTTTAGTTAATAATGTATATTTGTGTAAACAAAACTTGAAAAATAAAAAAAGTGATTTTATAATTATGATAGGAGGTAGAAAAATGAATCATAAGGTAAATAGTGTTCAAGCTTTACATGATGATGCGATGGCATTATATAATAATGTAGTAATAGGATCAGCTGATACAAGTGCTGATACATTAATTAATAATTTATATAATGGTATTCAAGTATTAAAAGGATGCTGGGAAGGAAAGGATGCAGGAGTACAAATACAAAATGTAATAGGAGTACATAATGCACTTGTTGGAATAAGAAATGCATTAGGACAATTAGCGGCTGACTCTTCTAAAATTGCAAGTAATTATAGAGAGATACAAAATGCTAATGGTGCTGGAATGGAAGCACTTAATGTGATATATTCTGATAGTAAGACAGTACTTGATGCGTATAGTGATAATAGAGATACAATATCTATTACACCGGAAGCACAAAATGGAAAAGCAAGAATAGATGCTGCGAATAACAGTATGGATGGATTTATATCTGAGGTATCTAGATATTACCATTCAATAATGGAAAACTGGACAGTAGGAACAGGAAGAGAAAATGCTGTTAATGCATTTGAAGGATTTATAGCTAATTCAAATAGATATAAAGAGACATTAGCTAGTGTATCTTCAAGTATAGCTACTGCATTACAAAATTATACATTCTAGTATGTGTGTGTCTTTAAGGGAGCAAAATTGCTTCCTTTTTATTGCAGTTATTTTTGTATTATGTTATATTAATAATAGTAGAGTAAATAATTTGTGGAAAGAGGGACTATATGACTTGTATTCATTATAAAAGAATAATAGATAATTTAAGAAGCAAGATTAAATATTTAGAAACTGAAAGAGAAAACTATATTAATTTTAGTAGTAGGTTAGTAGGAATTTCAAGTGATTTATCAAGTGATATTGATTCGTGCATGCTTCTTAGTAATTTATGCAAAGAAATTATTGTTAATGGTTCTTATTTTGATGAAGGTGAGTTTGAAAAGTTTGCTCGTGTAATTAATGAGATTATAAATGAAATATCTCTTATACAAAGTGCGATTGCAAAATGTATTGCTGAAATAAACGATGAAATTGCAAAATTACAAAATCAAATAGCATCTTATAGTGGTAGAGATTGTGCTTCTTGTCAAGAAGAAGATGAGAAAGATGATAATAGCACAGGTTCTAATACATATGGCGGTGGGAGATAACTATTATTAAATGGAAATAGGTGAATTATGAAATGTAGAAATTGTGGTCAAGAAATAGATATAAGTTGGTCTGAATGTCCTAATTGTGGACAAAAGAATAACTTAAAAAAAGGTTTAGTGGCAGGTGCATCTGCTGCTGTTTTGGGTGGAAGCATTCTTGGTGGAGTCGCTTTAAGAAATAATATAAATAATAATAATGATATATCTAATAATAATACGAATACTGATGCTACGTTAGAACAAGATGATATAATTAATAATGAAAATATTTTTAATGGAAATGAAGAAATATTTGATGAAAATATTGACATGTTACCAGATGAAAGTGTTGATAATTCTATAAGTGATGATTCATTAGAAATAGAGAATAATATTATAAATAATAATAGAGATGAAACAAATGACTCTTCAGGAAAAAATGAAAAGCCAAATAATCCTCCTGCTAATTCTTTTGAAGAAGATAATAATAAAGAAGCAAATGAAAATGATACAGACGGTTCTTCTGATGAAGATAATAGTGAAGAATCGGATGAAGAGGAAAAAGACAATCCTTCTGATGAAGATAATAGTGAAGAATCAAATGAAAATGATACAGATGGTTCTTCTGATGAAGATAATAGTGAAGAATCGGATGAA